>NZ_JBHSRF010000105.1:0-25684 GCF_042658925.1 Sphaerisporangium aureirubrum | reverse complement strand
CCGAGGGGGATGTCGGTTCCGGCGCCGTGGCGGTGCAGGACCACGGCCAGGGCGGCCTGAAGGACCATGAACACGGTGACGTCGTGCTCGCGGGCGATGCCGCCCAGCGCGGCGCGGACAGCCCCGTCCAAGGTCAGCGTGACGACGGCCCCCTGATGGGTGGGCGACGCCGGACGCGGCCGGTCCAGCGGCAGCGTCAGCTGATGGGGCATGCCCGCAAGGGCCGTGCGCCAGTAGGCCAGCTGACGGTTCGTCTCCTCGGACGGGGCGTCGCCGGGGCCGAGCAACTCCTGCTGCCACAGGGTGTAATCGGTGTACCGCACCGGCAGCGGCTCCCACTCGGGTGCCGAACCCGTGGCACGCGCCCGATAAGCCTGGGACAGGTCCCTGGCGAGGGGCCGCATGGACCAGCCGTCGGCGGCGATGTGGTGCAGCACCACGACCAGCAGCCACTCCTCGTCGGCCTCGTCGATCAGCGTGACGCGGATCGGGAGCTCGGTGGCCAGGTCGAATCGATGAACGGCGGCCTGGGCGGCGGCTTTCCGGACGTCCTCGCCGGGCCGGGGGCGCAGGTGGTCGAGGACCAGCAGGGCCGCGGCGCGGCCTGGGTCCAGGACGTGCTGGACAGGTGCGCCGTCGATCTCGCGGTACAGGGTGCGCAGCGTCTCGTGACGCTCCAGCACGTCGTGCAACGCCTGGGTGAGGGCGGCCACGTCCAGCGGCCCGCGGATCCGAGTGTGCAGCGGCACGTTGTAGAGGGCCCCGCCCTCCAGGCGGTCCAGGAACCACAGGCGGCGCTGCGCGTAGGACAGCGGGACCGCCTCGGGCCGCGGCCGGGGGGCCAGCACCGGGCGGGAACGGCCCGGAGAGTGCTCGTCCGGCCGTCCGTCCAGCAGGTGCCGCAGCCGCTCCACGGTCGGGGCGTCGAACACCGCGCGGACGGGCAGCGCGACGCCGAGCACGGCATGGATCTTGTTGATGAGCCGGACCGCCAGCAGGGAGTGGCCGCCGAGCTCGAAGAACGAGGCGTCCACGCCCACCGACGGCAGGTTCAGCACCTCGGCGAAGATGTCGCACAGCAGTTCCTCGCGCACGGTCCGCGGGGCGCGCCCGCCGCCGGTCTCGTACACCGGGACGGGCAGCGCCGCCCGGTCGAGCTTGCCGTTGACGGTGACCGGGATGCGGTCCACCACCATCACCGCCGGCACCATGTACTCGGGCAGCGACGCGCGTGCGTGGTGACGCAGCTCCACGGCGAGGCCGGCGGTCCTGCGCGCCCGGCCGGGGTCGTTGGTGTAGTCGCTCAGGGCGAGCGCCGGAGTCCCCGGCTCGTAGAGCTCCACCGGACCGCCGGAGGGGCCGTCGGTGAACAGGAAGTCCAGCGCGCCGGCGTCGCCGCCGCCGGTCCAGGTCGCCGCGACGGAGTAGCCGAGCCGCTCCCCGAGCAGGTGGAGCGCCTCGGGGTCCACTCCCCCGCCGTCCGGCGCCGTCGCGTCCGGGGCGCCGTACAGCGCGCGCGTCGCCGCGAGGTCCCGGGCGAGGCGGCCGTTCGGCACGCGGTTCACCCGCAGGCACGACGGCCGTCCCGCGGTGAGCAGGCGCTCGACGCCCGGGAGGTCCGCACCGTCCTCGCCCCAGGTGACCACGGGGCCCTCGCCGGGAGGGACCGGCCGCACGGGCTTCTTGTACAGGGTCACGTCGAACCGGTAGGCGGTCAGCTCGTTGTCCGCGTGGCCCCGTTTGACGCGGATGTCCACGGCGCCGAGCGAGTCCTCGTGCGCGCGCAGGGCCGTGAAGTAGCCGGGGGCGACCAGTAGTTCCTCCTCCTGGCCGGCACGCCGCTCGACGGCGGCGCGGACCGCGTCCCGATCGGCCCCGGGGCCCGCGCGGTGCTCCTCGACGGAGGTCATGAAGCAGCGCAGCAGGCGGGCGTCGCGCACGTCCCCGACGAACACGGCCCCGCCGGGGGCGACCTTCGCGAGGGCCAGGGACAGCACGTCGGTGAGATAGCCGGAGTCCGGGAAGTACTGGATCAGCGAGTTCATCACCACGACGTCGAAGTAGCCGTCGGGCAGCCCGTCCATGTCGTGCGCGGGCCGGTGACGCAGCCGCACGCGGGGGGCGAGCACCGGATCGGCCTCCACCTGCGCGCGGACCCGCTCGACGACGACCGGGGACAGGTCCGTGCCCCAGTACGCCGCGCAGTGCGGGGCCACCTCGGCGAGGATCAGGCCGGCGCCGATCCCGATCTCCAGCACCCTGCGGGGCCGTAGCGCGAGGATCCGGTCGACCGTCGCCGCCCGCCACTCGCGCATCTCCGCAAGCGGGATGGGGCGCCCGGTGCGGCGGCTGTCCCAGCCGGAGAAGTCCTGGCCGAGCGGCACGCCGGGGGCGTCGCGGTAGAGGTCGTCGGCGTTCTGCCGCCACTCCTCCACCTGCCGCTTCCAGTCGTCGTTCCGGCGGGACGGGGAGGCGGGCACGACGTAGGCGACGAGCTGCTTGCTGCCGGGGATGTCCTCGCGGACGACGACGGCCGCCTGTGCGACGCCGGGGTGGGCCACCAGGGCGTTCTCTACCTCGCCCGGCTCGATGCGGTAGCCGCGGATCTTGACCTGGTCGTCGGCGCGGCCGGCGAACACCAGGCGCCCGCCGGGCGTCCACTCCGCCAGGTCGCCGGTGCGGTACATCCGGCCGCCCGGCGGCCCGTACGGGCAGGCGACGAACCGCTCCGCGGTCAGGTCGGGCCGCCCGATATAGCCGCGGGCGAGGCCGGGACCGGCCGCGTACATCTCTCCCGTCACGCCGACGGGGACCGGCCGCAGAAGGTCGTCGAGCACGTAGACCTCGGTGCCCGGGACCGGCACGCCGATCGTGACCTCCGCCGCGGCGGCCAGCGGCCCTCCGGTGGCGCACACCGTCGTCTCGGTGGGCCCGTAGGAGTTCACCAGCGCGAACCGGTCCGCCCAGCGGTCCACCAAGTGTCCGGTGGCGGCCTCGCTGGCCGTGATCACCACGGTGCCCCGCGGCAGCGCGTCCTCGGGGAGCGTCGCCAGCGTCGACGGGGTCAGCGTCACGTGGGTGACCCCCTCGGGCGAACGACCCGCCAGCAGCTCCCTGGGGTCGCCCACCACGACCGTGCCACCGGTCAGCAGGGCCATGAACATCTCCCACACCGACCCGTCGAAGCCGATGGAGGCCACCTGGAGCACACGGCTTCCCGGGCCCGCGCCGAACTGGCCGAACCTCGTGACCAGCCGCCCGATGCCCGCGTGGGGAAGCAGCACGCCCTTGGGGCGGCCGGTGGACCCCGAGGTGTAGATGACGTACGCCCCGTTGCCCGGCTCGGGCCCGGCGCCAGGACGCGTCCCGGCGGTCCCGGTCAGGTCCAGCTCACCCACCATCAGCCGCTTGACCCCGGCCACCTCGGGCAGCCGGTCGGCGGCGTCCACCAGGGCGACCGGCGCGCGCACCTGGTCCAGCATCAGCCGCTTGCGCGGCTCCGGGTAGGCGGGATCCACCGGCACGTACACCCCGCCCGCCTTGAGCGTCCCGAGCATCGCCACGACCAGGTCCGCCGAGCGGTCCATCGACACCGCCACCGCGGTCTCCGGGCCGACCCCGAGGTCCCGCAGCAGCGCGGCGAGCGCGTCGGACGCGGCGTCCAGGTCCGCGTAGGACAGGCGCACCGGCCCGTCCTCCACCGCCGGCGCCGACGGGTCGCGCCGCACCCACGCGGCGAAGAACTCCGGTGCCGTTCCGTACGGCGCCTCCGGGCCGCGCGTCCACGAATCGGGAACCGGTGACGGCCCGCCCGCCATGTGCGGCACATTCTCGGTGTCCACGGGAAACGACCAGGCGGGGCCGCTCACCAGCATCGGGGACCGGGATTCGGAAGGCTGACTGAAACTCTGTGAAAGCGCTATATCCGCCGCGCCGTCCTGGTCGCCGGCGGAAAATGTTGCGGCGTTCATAGAGTCAGTCACTCCTTTCGATCACCTGCATTCAGGGAGCAGCCTAGGGACGCCGTTCCGCCAGGACAATGTTCTGACTCACCTTGACATCTTGGTGAAAGTGCGACCTTGGAAACCCGGGGCGCCCGCCCGGCGGACCGCCGGCGGTGGCAGCTTCATGCCAGGTTGGCAGGCTCACCTGCCTTGTTTTACGGCGAGGGGGGTGCTTAACCTGTCCGCGTTGGTTACAGGGTGATCCATGCTGAGGCAGTCAGGAGGATTTGGTGAACCCCTTCGACGACGAATCGATCCGGTTCAGGGTTCTGGTCAACGACGAGGGTCAGTATTCTCTGTGGCCGGCGTTCGCAGAGGTTCCGCCCGGCTGGGACATCCGGCTCGACGACGCCCCGAGAAACGACTGCACGGCGTACATAGAAAAGCACTGGACCGATATGCGGCCGAGCAGCCTGGTGGCCGCGATGGAAGCGAATCACGAATAGCCTCGCCCAGTTCCGACCGCGCTTTTGAATGGCCGTAGTCCACGAGTCCTCGAAAGGCTGCTTGATGTTCCCGGTGTCGTACGCGCAGCGTCGGTTGTGGTTCCTGGACCGGCTGGAGGGCGGCGCCTTCTACAACGTGCCGCTGCACACCCGGATCCGCGGGCCGCTGGACGTCGCCGCCCTCACCCAGGCGTTGCACGACGTGCTGGACCGCCACGAGACGCTGCGCACCCTGTACCGGGAGGCCGGCGGCGAGCCCTTCCAGCACGTGCTGGACACCCGCCGGGCCCGGCCGTTGCTGGCCGTCGAGCGGCTGCGCCCCGAGCCCGGCGCGGACGTCCAGGCTCTGGCCGCCGAGGCCGCCGGTCACCGGTTCGACCTGGCCGGTGAGCTGCCCATCCGCGTCACGCTGATCGACGAGGCCCCCGGGCAGTGGCTGCTGGTCGTGGTGCTGCACCACATCGCCGCCGACGGCTGGTCCGTACGCCCGCTGGCCAGGGACCTGTCCCAGGCCTACCAGGCGCGCGTCAAGGGAACCGCGCCCGAGTGGGAGCCGCTGCCGGTGCAGTACACCGACTACACCCTGTGGCAGCAGGAGTTGCTCGGCCCCGGCGACGCCCCCACCGAGGAGACGACGCGCCAGCTGGACTACTGGCGCACGGCCCTCGCGGGCATGCCGCACCAGCTCACCCTCCCGCTGGACCGGCCGCGCCCGGCGGTGCCCACCCATGGCGGGGCCACCGTCACACTCCCCCTGGACGATGCCGTCCTCACCGCGCTGGACGGCCTCGCCCGCGAGCACGACGTCACCGTGTTCATGGTCCTTCAGGCCGCCCTGGCCGTGGTGCTGCACCGGCTGGGCGCCGGAACCGACATCCCGCTCGGCACCGTGGTCGCCGGGCGCACCGACGAAGCATTGGACGACCTGGTCGGGTTCTTCGTCAACACCGTCGTCCTCCGAACCGACCTGTCCGGCGACCCCACCTTCACCGGCCTGCTCGACCGCGTACGCCACACCGACCTCACCGCGTTCGACCACCACGACCTGCCCTTCGACCGCCTCGTCGAAGACCTCCAGCCCGCACGCACCCTCACCCACCATCCCCTCTTCCAGGTCATGGTGATCGCGGAGGACGCCGACGAGACTCCGCTGCTCCAGGCGGACGGCGTGGCGTGCGAGGCGGTCCGGCCCCCGACGACCACGGCCAGGTTCGACCTGTCCTTCGGGCTCACGCGGCGCGCCGTCCCCGGGAACGGCGGGACGCGCGCCGAGCTCACCGTCGGGTACGCCTCCGACCTGTTCGACCGTGAGACCGCGGACGGGCTGGGGCGGCGGCTGCTGTCGGTGTTCCGCCAGGTCGTCGCCGAGCCGGGGATCCGGATCGGCCGTATCGACATCCTCGCCCGGCAGGAGCGGCACACGATCGTCGAGCGCTGGGGCCGCGGGGCGGACGTGACGCCCGCCACCCTGCCGGAACTGTTCGCGCGGCACGTGCGCCGCGATCCGGGCGCGCCGGCCGTCGAGGACGGGCCGGTGCGGTGGAGCTACGCCGAGCTCGACGCGCGGTCCGACCGGCTGGCGGCGTTCCTGGTGTCGGCGGGTGTGGGGCCGGACCGGTGTGTGGCGGTGTCGATGGCCAGGTCGGCCGACCTTGCGATGTCGCTGCTGGCGGTGGCGAAGGCGGGCGGCGTGTACGTCCCGGTGGACCCCGGCCTGCCCCTGGCGCGCAAGCACCTGATCCTGCGGCAGGCCGATCCGATCCTGGCGCTCGTCGACTCCCCCGACCGGCTCGGCGACGCGGCCGGGGTGCGCCTGGTGCCGGTCGCCGAGGTGGACCTGGAGGAGCACTCCACGGCGGGCATCGGGACCGGCCCGGGTCTCGGCCACGGCGCGTACGTCATCTACACCTCCGGTTCCACCGGGACACCGAAGGGCGTGATGCTGACCCACGCCGGCCTCAGCAGGCTCGTCGCGCAGTTCGCGACCTACGGCGTGGCGCCGGGCAGCCGGGTCCTGCAGGTCGCCTCGATCAGCTTCGACGGCTCGGTGTGGGAAATGGTCATGGCCCTGCTCATGGGCGGGACCCTGGTCGTCGGCGACCCCGAGGACCTGCTGGCCGCGCGCTCCCCCGGCCCGGTGTCCCATGTCACGCTGACGCCGTCGCTGCTCATGGCCATGCGGGACGGGGTACTCCCCCGGGGGATGACGATCATCACGGCCAGCGAGGCCTTCACCGGGCACCTGCTGGAGCAGTGGGCGGGCGACTACTCGCTCGTCAACTCCTACGGCCCGACGGAGACCACCGTCTGCGCCACCGGCGGCCGCCTGGAGGCGGGCACGGGGGTGACCATCGGCCGCCCGGTCGCCGGGACGGACGTGTACGTCCTGGACGGCCACCTCCAGCCGGTGCCGGCCGGGGTGGCCGGCGAGCTGTACGCGGCGGGCGCCGGCCTGGCCCGCGGCTACCTCGGGCAACCCGCCACCACCGCCCAGCGCTTCGTCGCCTGCCCCTTCGGCGCACCCGGCGAACGCATGTACCGCACCGGAGACCTGGCACGCTGGCGCACCGACGGCACCCTGGAGTTCCTCGGCCGCACCGACGACCAGATCAAGATCCGCGGCTTCCGCATCGAACCCGGCGAGATCGAAACGGCACTCCAGTCGATCAACGGCCTCAAGCAGAGCGCCGTCGTCGTCCGCGAGGACCAGCCCGGCGACAAACGCCTCGTCGCCTACCTGGTCCCCGAACCGGGAACCCGCCTCGACCTCACCACCGTCAAGGCACACCTCACCACCGCACTGCCCAACTACATGATCCCCGCCCTCATGACCGTCGACCACCTCCCGGTCACCGTCAACGGCAAACTCGACCGCAACGCACTCCCCGCCCCGGTCCACGAGACCGGCGGAGACGGGCACGCCCCGCGGACCGTGCGCGAGGAACTGCTCTGCGACATCTTCGCCGAGGTGCTCGGCCTGCCGTCGGTGGGGACGCGGGAGGACTTCTTCGAGCTCGGCGGCCACTCCCTGCTCGCGGTCCGGATCATCAACAAGATCCAGTCCGTGCTGGGCGTCGCGCTCCCGGTGCGCTCGGTGTTCGACGCGCCCACCGTCGAAGGGCTGTGGCACCTGCTGGACGAGCACGACCCGGCCCGGTCCCGTCCGGCCCTCGCCCCCCGGCCGCGGCCCGAGGCGGTCCCGCTGTCCTACGCCCAGCGCCGCCTGTGGTTCCTGGACCGCCTGGAGGGCGGGGCCCTCTACAACGTGCCGCTGCACACCCGCATCCGCGGGCCGCTGGACGTCGCCGCCCTCACCCAGGCGTTGCACGACGTGCTGGAACGTCACGAGACGCTGCGCACCCTGTACCGCGAGATCGACGGCGAACCCGTCCAGCACGTACTCGAGGCCCAGCACGCCGCCGCCCTGCTGGCCGTCGACCACCTGCACCCCCAGCCCGGCCAGGATCCGCGGATCCTCGCCGCCCAGGCCACCGGTCACGGTTTCGACCTGGCCGCCGAGCTCCCGATCCGCGTCACGCTGATCGACGAGGCCGACGGGGAGTGGCTGCTGGTCGTGGTGCTGCACCACATCGCCGCCGACGGCTGGTCCATGCGGCCCCTCGCCAGGGACCTGTCCCAGGCCTACCAGGCACGCGCCGCCGGGACCGCACCCGAATGGGAACCCCTGCCGGTCCAGTACACCGACTACACCCTGTGGCAGCAGGAGTTGCTCGGCCCCGGCGACGCCCCCACCGAGGAGACCACCCGCCAGCTGGACCACTGGCGCACCGCTCTCGCGGGCATGCCCCACCAGCTGCCCCTGCCGCTGGACCGCCCCCGGCCGGCGGTGGCCACCCACCACGGCGCCACCCTGACCCTGAACCTGGACCAGGACGTCCACGCCGCGCTGCGCCGGGTCGCCCGCGAGCACGACGTCACCGTGTTCATGGTCCTTCAGGCCGCCCTGGCCGTGGTCCTGCACCGCCACGGCGCCGGAACCGACATCCCCCTCGGCACCGTCGTCGCCGGACGCGGCGACCAGGCACTGGACGACCTGGTCGGGTTCTTCGTCAACACCGTCGTCCTGCGCACCGACCTGACCGGCGACCCCACCTTCACCGACCTGCTGCACCGCGTACGCCACACCGACCTCACCGCCTTCGACCACCACGACCTCCCCTTCGACCGCCTCGTCGAAGACCTCCAGCCCGCCCGCACCCTCACCCACCACCCCCTCATCCAGGTCTGCCTCACCGTCCAGAACGACACCGGCCCCGGGTTCACCCTCCCCGGCCTGGACTGCGAGGACGAGCCCGCGGAGCTGGAGGCGGCGCAGTTCGACCTGAACTTCACGTTCGGCGAGCACCAGGCCGCGGACGGGACGTGCGCCGGGCTGACCCTGTGGATCAGCTACGCCACCGACATCTTCGACGCGGCCACCGCCCGGAGGCTCGGCGACACCGTGATCCACTTCCTCGGCCGGGCGGTGGCGGACACCGGCGCGCCGATCAGCCGGATCGACGTCCTGAACACCGCCGAGCGCGCGCGGATGCTGGCCACGGGCCAGGGCGCCGAGCTCGTGCGGCCGGGCCGTTCCCTGGTCGACGCGTTCGAGGAGCAGGTCCGCCGCGCCCCCGGCGCCGTCGCGGTCGTCGACGGGAAGGCCGAGCTCACCTACCGGGAGCTCTCCGAGCGGGCAGACCACGCCGCCGCCGCCCTCCAGGAGGCGGGCGTCGCCGCGGAGACCCCGGTGCCGATCCTCATGGAGCGCTCGGCGGACCTGATCGTCGCCATCCTGGCGGTGCTGAAGGCCGGCGCCGCGTACCTCCCCCTGGACTCCGCCCATCCCGTCGCGCGCCTCCACCACATCGCCGACCAGGCCACCAGCCCCGTGCTGCTCACCGACGCCGTGTTCCGCGACCACGAGCTGGTCGCCCGCCAGGCCGCGGCGGGCCGCCGTGTCCTGGTCATGCCGCCGCACGCCGCCGCCCCGTCCCCGCGCCGGGCCGTGCTCCCCGGCCACCTGGCCTACGTGATGTACACGTCCGGATCGACGGGGGAACCCAAGGGCATCGCCGTCACCCACCAGAACGTCGTGGACCTCGCCCGCGACCCGTCGTGGGAGGTGGGCCCCGGCGACCGCGTCCTGTTCCACGCCTCCCACGCGTTCGACGCGTCCACGTACGAGATCTGGGCGCCGCTGCTCAACGGCGGCACCGTGGTCGTCGCCCCCGCGGGCAAGCTGGACGCGGGCGCGCTCGACACGCTCATCCGCGAGCACGCGATCACCCGGATCAGCATGACCGCCGGGTTGTTCCGCGTCGTCGCCGAGGACCTCACCGACGCCCTGGCCTCGGTCGCGGAGGTCACCACCGGCGGCGACGTGATCGCCCCGCAGGCGGTGGCCCGGGTCATCGAGCGCTGTCCCGGCACGATCGTGCGCACGACCTACGGCCCCACGGAGATGACGCTCTGCGTCACCCAGACCCCGTACCGGACCGGTGACCGGGTCGGCGACACCGTGCCGCTGGGCACCCCTCTGGACGGCACCCGCCTCTACGTCCTGGACGGCTACCTCCAGCCGGTGCCGGCCGGGGTGGCCGGCGAGCTGTACGCGGCGGGCGCCGGCCTGGCCCGCGGCTACCTCGGCCGACCCGCCACCACCGCCCAGCGCTTCGTCGCCTGCCCCTTCGGCGCACCCGGCGAACGCATGTACCGCACCGGAGACCTGGCACGCCGGCGCAGCGACGGCGCGCTGGAGTTCCTCGGCCGCACCGACGACCAGATCAAGATCCGCGGCTTCCGCATCGAACCCGGCGAGATCGAGACCGCACTCCAAGCGGTCACCGGCCTCAAGCAGAGCGCGGTGGTGGTCCGCGAGGACCAGCCCGGCGACAAACGCCTGGTCGCCTACCTGGTCCCCGAACCGGGAACCCGCCTCGACCTCACCGCCGTCAAGGCACACCTCACCACCGCACTGCCCAACTACATGATCCCCGCCCTCATGACCGTCGACCACCTCCCGGTCACCGTCAACGGCAAACTCGACCGCAACGCGCTCCCCGCCCCGGTGTACGAGACGGGTGGGCGCGCCCCGCGCACGGTGCGCGAGGAACTGCTCTGCGACATCTTCGCCGAGGTCCTGAACCTGCCGTCGGTCGGCGTCGACGACTCCTTCTTCGACCTCGGCGGCCACTCCCTGCTCGCCACCCGCATGATCGCGCACATCCAGACCCGGTTCAACGCCAGGCTGACCCTGCGCGACGTGTTCGAGGTGCCCACCCCGGCGCTGCTGGCGGACCGGCTCGCCCCCCGGGACCCCGGCCGCGCGCCGCTGCGTCCCCTCCCGCGGCCGGAGCCGATCCCGGCCTCGCCCGCGCAGCGCAGGCTGTGGCTGGTCGAGCGGCTGGCGCAGAACGGCGTCGCGTACAACCTGCCCCTGGTGTTCCGGGTGCGGGGGGCCCTGGACACCGGGGCGCTGGGCGCGGCGGTCATGGACGTGGTGGAGCGCCACGAGACGCTGCGCACCGTCTTCGCCGAGCACGAGGGCGAGCTGGTCCAGCGGATCCTTCCCGCCGAGGCGGCACGGCCCTCGTTCCGGGTCCATGAGTGCGCCGAGGAGGAGCTGGCCGGCCGGGTGGCCGCGGCGGCGCGTCCCCCGTTCGACCTGGCGGCCGGGCCGCTGCTGCGCGCCGAGGTGTTCCGCCTCGGCCGCGACGACCACGCGGTGGCGATCGTCCTGCACCACGTCGTCACGGACGAGTGGTCGGACCGGCCGTTGCTCGCCGACCTGACCAAGGCGTACACCGCGCGGGCCGCCGGCGAGGCCCCGGGCTGGACGCCGCTGCCGGTGCAGTACGCCGACTACACGCTGTGGCAGTCGCGGCTCCTCGGCGACCCGGGCTCGCCCGGCAGCCTGAGCGCACGGCAGCTGGACCACTGGCGGCGCGCCCTCGACGGCCTGCCGGGCGAGATCCCGCTGCCCTTCGACACCCCCCGGCCCGCCGAGCGCACCGGCCGGGGCGGTGTGGCGCGGGTGGAGCTGCCGTCCTCGGTGGTGCGGGCGCTGCGCGCCCTGGCCGCCGAGCGCGGGGTCAGCATGTTCATGCTGGTGCAGGCCGGCACGGCCGCGCTGCTGCACCGGATGGGCGCGGGCGACGACATCCCCCTCGGCGTCCCGGCCACCGGCCGCGCCGACGCCGCGCTGGACGACCTCGTCGGGTTCTTCGTCAACACGCTGGTGCTGCGCACCGACGTCTCCGGCGACCCGGCGTTCACGGACCTGCTGACCCGGGTGCGGCAGACCGACCTGGCGGCGTTCGACCACCAGGACCTGCCGTTCGAGCAGGTCGTCGAGGCCCTCCAGCCGGCGCGGGCCGCGGGCCGCAACCCGCTGTTCCAGGTGGCGCTGAGCTACCGCCACGAGGAGGACGGCGCTCCCGGCGTCCTCGGCCTGCCTGCCGAGTGGCTCCCGGCGGCGGATGACGCGGCCCAGTTCGACCTGGACTTCATGTTCGTCGGCCACGAGGGCGCGGAGCGCCTCACGCTGCTGCTGGGGTACGCGTCCGACGTCATGTCGCAGGCGAGCGCCGAGCGGCTGGCCGAGCGCATGGCCGGTGTGCTGGAGCAGGTGGCGACGGACCCGCAGACGCCGGTCGGCAGGCTGCGGGTGCTGCTGGAGGAGGAGCGGCGGGCGTCCCTCACCGTCTGGAACGACACCGCCCACCCCGTCGAGACGCGTACGGTGCCGGAGCTGTTCGCCGGCGCGGCGCGCGCCAGGCCGGACGGGACCGCCCTGGTCACCGAGCGGTCCCGGCTGACCTTCGCCGAGCTGTCGGCGCAGGTGGACGGCATCGCGGCACTGCTGCGCCCCTACGGCCGGGCGGGCGAGACGCTGGTGGGGCTCGCCCTGCCCCGCGAGTCGATGGTCCAGGCGATCCTCGGCACGCTCGCCGCCGGGATGGCGTACCTGCCGATCGACCCGAACCTCCCGGCGGAGCGGCTGGCGTCGATGCTGGCCGACAGCGCGCCCGCCTGCCTGCTCACCACCCCGGAGCTCGCCGGAAGCCTGCCGGGCGGGATCCCCCTGGTGACGCTGGACGACCTCGCCGCCGTGGTGCGGCCGTCCGGCCCGGCCGATCCGCCGCGCCTGCCGCCGTCGGCCGCCGCCTACGTGATCTACACGTCGGGTTCCACCGGCGTCCCCAAGGGCGTGGTGGGAACCCACGGCGGCCTGAGCAACCTGTTCGCCGCGCAGCGGCGCGACCTCATCGACCCGGCCGTCGAGCGTGGCGGGCGCGCGGTCCTGCGCGCCGTCCACACGGTGGCGTTCAGCTTCGACGGGTCCTGGGAGCAGATCCTCTGGCTGCTCGCCGGGCACGAGCTGCACGTCGTCGGCGACGCGGTGCGCGCCGACCCCGCCCGCCTGCTGGCCTACCTGCGCGACGAGCGGATCGACTTCATCGACACCACCCCGACCGTCCTGCGCGAGATGGCGGGCCACGGCTTCCTGGACCCGGGCTCCTACCGCCCGGCCGTGCTCGGCGTGGGGTCGGAGGCGACGCCCGCGGCGCTGTGGGAGCGGCTGTGCGCGCTGCCCGGCACCGCCGTGCACGACCTCTACGGGCCCACCGAGTGCACCGTCGAGGCGTACGGCTGGCACCACGACGACCGCGGGGCGTGGGCGGGGCCGCTCGTCAACACCCGGGCGCACGTCCTGGACTCCTCGCTCCAGCCGGTGCCCGCCGGGGTGCCCGGTGAGGTGTACCTCGCCGGGGAAGGGGTCACCCGCGGGTACCTGAACCGGCCGGCGATGACGGCCGAGCGTTTCGTCGCCGACCCGTTCGGCGGGCCCGGCGAGCGGATGTACCGCACCGGGGACCTCGGCCGCCGGGACCCCGACGGCACGGTGCGGCTCCTCGGCCGGGTGGACGACCAGGTGAAGCTGCGCGGGTTCCGCATCGAGCTCGGCGAGATCGAGAGCGCGCTGGCCGCGCACCCGGCGGTGGCGCAGGCGGCGGTGGTGGTCCGGGAGGACGTCCCGGGGATGCGGCGGCTGGTGGCCTACACGGTCGCCGACGGCGAGGCCGCCGCCGCGTCCGCGGAGCTGCGGGCCTTCCTGGCCCGCGTGCTGCCGGACTACATGGTGCCCGCCGCGTACGTCGCCGTCGGGGCGATTCCGCGCACCGACAACGGCAAGCTCGACCGGGCGGCGCTGCCCGTCCCGGTGTACGAGACGGGCGGGCGCGGCCCGCGGACGATGCGCGAGGAGCTGCTCTGCGAGATCTTCGCCGAGGTGCTGAGCCTGCCGTCGGTGGGGGTGGACGAGGACTTCTTCGAGCTCGGCGGGCACAGCCTGCTGGCGGTCCGGGTGGTCAACAAGATCCAGGCCGTGCTGGGGGTGACGCTCGCCGTGCGGTCGGTGTTCGACGCTCCCACCGTGGAGCGGCTGGGGCACCTGCTGGACGAGCACGGCCCGGCCCGGTCCCGTCCGGCCCTGGCCCCCCGGCCGCGACCGGACGCGGTGCCGGTGTCGTACGCGCAGCGGCGGCTGTTGTTCCTGGACCGGCTGGAGGGCGGCACGTTGTACAACGTGTCGCTGCCCGCCCGGATCCGCGGGCCGCTGGACGTCGCCGCGCTGACCCTGGCGCTGCACGACGTGGTGGAGCGCCACGAGACGCTGCGCACCCTGTACCGCGAGATCGGCGGGGAACCGTTCCAGCACGTGCTGGACACGGACCGGGCCGGGGAGCTGCTGGTCGTCGACCACCTGCGGCCCCAGCCGGGTCAGGACCTCGGGAAACTGGCCGCCCAGGCGGCCGGCCACCGTTTCGACCTGGCCGGTGAGCTGCCCATCCGGGCCACCCTGATCGACGAGGCCCCCGGGCAGTGGCTGCTGGTCGTTGTGCTGCACCACATCGCCGCCGACGGCTGGTCCATGCGCCCCCTGGCCGAGGACCTGTCCCGGGCCTACCAGGCACGCGCCAACGGGACCGCACCCGGCTGGGAACCCCTGCCGGTGCGCTACACCGACTACACCCTGTGGCAGCGGGAGTTGCTCGGCCCCGGCGACGATCCCTCCGAGGAGACGAACCGTCAGCTGGCCTACTGGCGCACCGCCCTCGCGGGCATGCCCCACCAGCTGCCCCTGCCGCTGGACCGCCCCCGCCCCGCGGTGGCCACCCACCACGGGGACACCGCCGGCCTCACCCTGGACCAGGCCACCCACCACGCCCTGCGCCGCGTCGCGCGCCGGCACGACGTCACCGTGTTCATGGTCCTGCAGGCCGCCCTGGCCGTGGTGCTGCACCGTCACGGCGCCGGAACCGACATCCCGCTCGGGACCGTGGTCGCCGGTCGGGGCGACCACAAGCTCGAAGACGTCGTCGGGTTCTTCGTCAACACCGTGGTGCTGAGGACCGACGTCTCGGGCGACCCCACCTTCTCCGACCTGCTGCACCGCGTCCGCCACACCGACCTCACCGCCTTCGACCACCACGACCTCCCCTTCGACCGCCTCGTCGAAGACCTCCAGCCCGCCCGCACCCTCACCCACCACCCGCTCTTCCAGGTGCTCCTGCTGCTGGGCGACGCCCAGGAGGACGTGCCGCCGCTGCGGGCCGGCGGACTGGACACCGCGCTGGTGAGCACGCCTGTGGACCACGCCAAGTTCGACCTGGGGTTCCAGTTCGTCGAGCGGTTCGCGGCGGACGGATCGGCCGCGGGGATGGACGGCAGCGTCAACTACGCCACCGACCTGTTCGACCGGGACACGGTGGAGGCGATGGCGGCCCGGCTGGTCCGCTTCCTCGCCGCGGCGGTGACCGGCCCCGAGCGGCGCGTCGGCGAGATCGAGATCCTCTCCGGGTCCGAACGGCGGCTGCTGGTCGAGGAGTGGAACGACACCGCGCGCGACGTGCCGCGCGGCACGTTCCCCGCCCTGTTCGAGGCGCAGGTGGCGCGCACCCCCGGCGCCCCGGCCGTGGACGGGTTGTCGTACGCGGAGACGAACGCGCGGGCGAACCGGCTGGCGCGGCTGCTGGCGGAGCGGGGCGCGGGCCCCGAGCGGCTGGTGGCGGTGCGGCTGCCCCGCTCGGCGGACCTCGTCGTCACGTTGCTGGCGGTGGCCAAGTCGGGCGCCGCGTACGTTCCGGTGGATCCGGAGTACCCGCCCCAGCGCGTCGCCCACATCCTCGGGCACGCCCGGCCGGTCCTGGTGATCGACGAGGAATGGCTCGCCGCCGCCGACACCTCCGGGTACGACGACCGCGACCTCGATCCCGTGCACCCGTCCTGGCCCGCGTACGTGATCTACACCTCGGGGTCGACGGGGCGGCCGAAGGGCGTGGTGGTGGAGCACCGGTCGCTGGGCGCGTACCTGACCCGCGCCCGCGAGGTGTACCCGGACGCCGCCGGGGTGTCGCTGGTGCACTCCTCGTTCGCGTTCGACCTGACGGTGACCGCGCTGTGGTCGCCGCTGGTGTCCGGCGGCCGGATCGTGCTCGGTGAGCTGGACGAGACCGTGACCGGGGTGTCCTTCATGAAGGTCACACCCTCCCACCTGGCGCTCCTGGACGCCCTGCCCGCGCACGCCTCGCCGGCAGGCACGCTGGTCGTGGGCGGCGAGGCGCTGCGCGGCCCGGCGCTGGCCGCCTGGCGCGAGGCGCACCCGGACGTGCGGGTGATCAACGCCTACGGCCCCACCGAGGCGACGGTCAACTGCACCGAGTACCGCCTCGAACCGGGAACGGCCACTCCCCCCGGCCCGGTGCCGATCGGGCGGCCGTTCTGGAACACCCGCGCGTACGTGCTGGACGAGCGGCTCCGCCCGGTGCCGGTGGGCGTGCCCGGCGAGCTGTACGTGTCCGGCGTGGTGCTGGCGCGCGGCTATCTGGGCAACCCCGCGCTGACGGCGGAACGCTTCGTCGCGTGCCCCTTCGGCGGGCCCGGGGAGCGGATGTACCGGACCGGGGACCTGGTGCGCCGGCGCGCGGACGGGAACCTGGAGTTCGCCGGGCGTTCCGACGACCAGGTGAAGATCAGGGGATACCGGATCGAGCCCGGCGAGATCGAGGCGGTCCTGTCGGCGGCGCCCGGCGTCGGCCGGTGCGCGGTGGTGGTCCGCGAGGACCGGCCCGGCGACCGGCGCCTGGCCGGCTACCCGGTCCCCGGCCCCGGCACCCGGCTGGACCTCGCCGCCGTCCGGTCCCACCTGGTCGCGCACCTTCCCGCCTACATGATCCCAGAACTGGTGCCCCTGGAACGGTTGCCTCTGACCGTGAACGGCAAGCTCGACCGGGCGGCGCTGCCCGCCCCGGTGTACGAGACCGGCGGCGGCGACGGCCCGCGGACGGTGAACGAGCAGCTGCTGTGCGACATCTTCGCCGAGGTGCTGAACCTGCCGTCGGTGGGCGTGGACGACTCGTTCTTCGACCTCGGCGGCCACTCCCTGATGGCGGTGCGGCTGGTCAGCCGGATCCGCGAGGTGTTCGGCACCGACATCGGGGTCTGGGAGGTGTTCGAGGCGGCGACGGTGCGGCAGCTGAACCCGGTGGTGGCCGACGGCGGCGTCGGCGGCGTCGCGCCGGCCATCCCGTACCGCGCCGCCGGCGACCGGACGCCGATCTTCCTGGTGCCGCCGGTTAACGGCCTCGGCTGGGGATACTCGGCGCTGCCGAGCCGGCTGCCGGCCGGGCACCCGGTGTACGCGCTCCAGGATCCGCGGCTGGTCGACGGCCGGGTGGTCCCGCTGCGGGTGACCGAGCTGGCGGCGGCGTTCGTGCGCCAGATGCGGGCGATCCGCCCGTCCGGGCCCTACATCCTGGCCGGCTGGTCGTTCGGGGGGACCGTCGCGCAGCAGATGGCGGTGGACCTGGAGGCGGCGGGCGAACTGGTGCCGCTGACCGTCCTGTTCGACTCCTACTACGGCCCGTCGGAGCTGGTGGACGCGGCGGCCGAGGAGCACGACCTGCGGGTCCTGGCGTTCGACGGCGCCGTGGCCGCCCCCGTGGCGGACACGCGGGCGCTGCGGGCCCAGCTGCGCGAGGCCGGGAGCCCGCTGGGCGCGCTCGGCGAGCAGGAGATCGCGAACCTCGTGCTCATCGCACACCGGAACCACCGGGCGATGACCGAGCACGCCCCCGCCCCGGCACGCGGGCGGGGCCTCTTCTTCGACACCGCGCCCGACCACGACGGCGCCGTCCCCGCGTCCGCCGCGTGGAAGGACCTCTTCCACGGCGGATTCGACGCCCACGCCACCGGCTCCGGCCACATCGACATCGTCAAGGGGGACTCCCTGGAGAAGATCGGCCCGGTGCTGAGCCGGTGGATCGGCCTCGCCGAGACCGGCGGCACCGCCCCCGGGACCACGCCGTGACCGGCGGCCCCCGGGACATGAGGAAGTCGGAGCTGCATCCGAGCCTCGCCGACCCCGTCATGGACACGATGAACTTCCTCAACGAGATCACGTTGCGGTACCCCGAGGCCATCTCCTTCGCCCCGGGGCGCCCCTTCGACGGGTTCTTCGACACCGAGAACGTCTTCGAGCACCTGCACCGGTACCTGCGCCACCTGGCCGAGCAGGGACACTCGCCGGGCCGGGTCCGCGAGGCCGTCTTCCAGTACGGCCCGTCCGCCGGGCGGATCCGCGAGCTCATCGCCGGCTCGCTGCGCGTGGACGAGGGCATCGACGTGCCGCCGGAGTCCGTCGTGGTGACCGTCGGGTGCCAGGAGGCGATGTTCCTCGCGCTGCGCGCGCTGGTCGCCCGCCGCGACGACGTGGTCCTCGCCACCAGTCCCTGCTATGTGGGGATCACCGGCGCCGCGAGGCTGCTGGACATCGAGCTGGTCCCCGTCAGGGAACGGGGCAGCGGGCTGCGCCACTGCGACGTGGAGACCGCCGTCCACCGGGAGCGGGCACGCGGGCGCCGCCCCAAGGCGATCTACGTGATACCGGACCACTCCAACCCGTCCGGGGTCACCATGACGCTCGACGCCCGGCACGAGCTGCTGGAGCTGGCCGGGCGGCTCGACATCCTCATCCTGGAGGACAGCCCGTACCGGCTGGCCGGCACCGGCCGTCGGCTCCCCACCCTGAAGTCCCTCGACCGGGACCGCCGGGTCATCCACCTCGGCTCCTACTCCAAGACCCTGTTCCCCGGGGCCCGGGTCGGCTTCGCGGTGGCCGACCAGGTGGTCGTGGACGAGGACGGCGGCACGGGCCTGCTCGCCGACGAGCTCGCCAAGATCAAGAGCATGATCACGGTGAACACGCCGTCGCTCAGCCAGGCGGTCGTGGCCGGGGCGCTGCTCGCCTGCGACGGACGGCTCTCCGAGCTGAACCGCGACACCGCCGCCTACTACGAGGACGCCATGCGCTTCACCCTGAAGTGCCTGGAGCAGCGGTTCCCCGCCAAGCACCGGGCGGAGGCCGGTGTGCGCTGGAACACGCCGGGCGGGGGGTTCTTCCTCTCCCTGCGCGTCCCGTTCCGCGCCGACAACGCCGCGCTGACCCGCTCCGCGCAGGACTTCGGGGTCATCTGGACGCCGATGTCGTACTTCTACCCCGAAGGCGAGGGTGGCCACGGCATCAGGCTCTCGACCAGCTACCTGACCCACGAGGAGATCGAAGAGGGCATCTCCCGGCTGGCCGAGTTCATCGAATCCGCCGGGGGCCGCTGAGCACGGCTCCCGGCACCACACGAGAGGTGAGGAAGTTGACAAAGGATCAGATCAGGCCCTTGCTGCGCAGCAAACTCCGGACATGGGGATGGATGTACCGATGACCATCAGCCTCACGCACCCGCAGGACCCGCCCGCACCCGGGCGGTTACCCGGGATCTCCCAGATCACGGGCGTCGGCACCGCCACGTCGGGGACCTCGATCTCCCAGACGGAGCTGCTGGACATCCTGCGGATCGAGGACCCCCGGGTCCGCTCGGTCTTCCTCAACAGCGCCATCCAGCGGCGCCACCTCACCCTGCCCCCGCCGGACGGCACGGGGCGGCGGGCCCCCGAGCCGCAGGGCGACCTGCTGGACAAGCACAAGAAGCTCGCCGTCGAGATGGGCGCCCAGGCGCTGATGAACTGCCTGAAGGACACCGGCGCGTCCCTGTCGGACGTCCGCCACCTGTGCTGCGTGACCTCGACGGGATTCCTCACCCCGGGCCTGAGCGCCCTGATCATCCGTGAGCTGGGCATCGACCCGCACTGCAGCCGCTCCGACATCGTCGGCATGGGCTGCAACGCCGGCCTGAACGCCCTCAACGTCGTGGCCGGATGGTCGGCGGCGCACCCCGGGGAACTGGCCGTCGTCCTGTGCAGCGAGGCCTGCTCCGCCGCGTACGCCCTGGACGGGACGATGCGCACGGCGGTCGTGAACAGCCTGTTCGGCGACGGCGCCGCCGCGGTGGCCCTGACCGCCGGAGGGGGACAGGACGTCGCGGGCCCCCGCATCCTCAAGTTCGCCGGTTACATCATCACCGACGCGATCGACGCCATGCGCTACGACTGGGACCGCGCGCAGGACAGGTTCAGCTTCTTCCTCGACCCGCAGATCCCCTACGTGGTCGGCGCGCACGCCGAGCGCGTCGTCGACCGGCTGCTGGCGGGCACGGGCCTGCGGCGCAGCGACATCGACCACTGGCTGGTGCACTCGGGCGGCAAGAAGGTCATCGACGCGGTCGCGGTCAACCTCGGGCTGCGCCGCCACGACCTGCGGCACACCACCGGCATCCTGCGCGACCACGGGAACCTCTCCAGCGGGTCGTTCCTGTTCTCCTACGAGCGCCTTCTTTCCGAGAACGTCGTCCAGCCGGGCGAGCACGGGATCCTGATGACCATGGGGCCGGGATCCACCATCGAGACCGCGTTGATCCAGTGGTGAGGCGGAGGAATCCCGTGACGACGATGACCGGAACCGAGGGCGAACTGGTCCTGCGGATCGACGGGACGCGGCCCATGTCGGCCGCCTCGGTGGAGGCCGTCCAGGCGCTCTGCGACCGGGCCGAGGACCACGACGGCCCCGGCATGGTGACGCTGCACGTCTCGGGGGCGCCGGACGCGTCCCGGCCGCGGGACCTGAGCGTGGGCCTGGTGTCCAAGTGGGAACGCGCCCTGCGCCGCCTGGAGCGCCTCCCGGTGATCACGGTCGCGGTGGCGTCCGGCGACTGCGGCGGAATCGCGCTCGACGTCCTGCTGGCCGCCGACGTGCGGCTCGCCGCCACCGGGACCCGCCTGCTGCCCGCCGTGGACGGCGACGGCGCCTGGCCGGGCATGGCCCTGCACCGGCTCGCCCAGCAGGCCGGCACCGCCTGGACCCGTAGGGCGGTGCTCCTCGGCGCCCCGATCGATGCGGACGAGGCGCTGGCCGTCCATCTGTTCGACCGGGTGACGGACGACCCCGCCGCCGCGCTCGCCGCGGTCGCCGAGCGGGCGGGCACGCTCGCCGGCGCCGAACCGGCGATCAGGCGGCAGCTCATCCTCGACGCGAGCACCACCACGTTCGAGGACGCGCTGGGCGCGCACCTGGCGGCCTGCGACCGCGCGCTGCGCAGGGAGGCGCGGCGATGACGCTCGCCACGGCGCTCCCCGCCGGCCCGTCCGGCGGGACGCGGGAGGATCCGCGGTTCGCGTGGGCCGCGCCGGGGAAGGCGGTGGAACGGGGCGAGGAACGGCTCACGGACCTCCCGGACCCCGAGGAGCGCTCGCCCGGGCAGCGGGCGCTGGCCGCCGCCGTGCACGACGAGCTGCGGGCGCTGCGTGCCCGGTTCCTCGACGTCCACGCGGACGCGGTGTACGACCTGCTCACCGGGGACCGCACCCGGTACCTGCGGCTCGGTGAGCTGGTCGACGCCGCCGCGGACGCCTTCCCCGGGCTGGTCCCCGGCCCGGAACGGCTCGCCGCCGAGCGGGCCAGGCCGCAGGCCGCCAAGGAGGGGCACGAGATCGACCAGGGCATCTTCCTGCGGGCGGTCCTGCGCTCCCCGGTGGCCGGCCCGCACCTGCTCGACGCCCAGCTGCGGCCCACCCCGCGCGCCCTGCGCCTGCTCCCGGAGTTCGTCCGGACCGGCGTGGCGCGGATGGAGTCGGTCCTGCTGGTCCGCGACGCGGGGGTGGCCCGGCTGACCATGTGCCGGGACGACCGGCTGAACGCCGAGGACGAGCAGCAGGTCGACGACATGGAGACCGCCGTCGACCTCGCCCTGCTCGACCCGGCCGTCCGGGTGGGCCTGGTGCGCGGCGGCGAGATGAGCCATCCCCGCTACCGGGGCAGGCGGGTGTTCAGCGCGGGGATCAACCTCAAGAGCCTCGGCTCCGGCGGCATCCCCTTGGTCGGCTTCCTGCTGCGGCGTGAGCTCGGCTACCTGCACAAGCTGATGCGCGGCGTGCTCACCGAGCATCCGGGGCAGTGGCGTTCCCGCTACACCGACAAGCCCTGGGTCGCCGCCGTGGACGCCTTCGCCATCGGCGGCGGCGCCCAGATGCTCCTGGTGTTCGACCACGTCGTCGCCGCGGCCGACTCCTACATCAGCCTCCCGGCGGCCAAGGAGGGGATCGTCCCCGGCGTCGCCAACCTCCGGCTCACCAGGTTCACCGGGCCGCGGGTGTCCCGCCAGGTCATCCTGCAGGGCCGCCGGATCCACGCGGCCGAGCCCGACGCGCGGCTGCTGGTCGACGAGGTCGCGGAGCCCGGCGAGATGGACGCCACTGTGGAGCGGAGCCTGGCGCGGCTGGCCGGCGACGCCGTGCTCGCCAACCGGCGCATGCTGAACCTCGCCGAGGAGCCCCCGGACGCGCTGCGCGCGTACATGGCGGAGTTCGCGCTCCAGCAGGCGCTCCGCGTCTACGCGGACGACGTGATCGAGAAGGCCGGCGCGTTCGGCGCGGTGAAGTCGTGAACCTCACCCGGGTGCGCTACGAGAAGAAGGGCCATGTCGCCCGGGTCACCCTGGACCGTCCCGAGGTGCTCAACGCGATGGACACGCGCACGCACGAGGAACTGGCCGAGGTGTGGGACGACGTCGAGGCCGACGACCAGGTGCGGGTCGCCGTGCTCACCGGGGCGGGCGACCGCGCCTTCTCCGTCGGGCAGGACCTGAAGGAACGCGACCGGCTGCAACGGGAGGGTACCCGCCCCACCAGCTTCGGCAGCCGCGGGCAGCCGGGCTGGCCGCGGCTCACCGACCGGTTCACCCTGTCCAAGCCGCTGGTCGCCCGGGTGCACGGCTACGCGCTGGGCGGCGGGTTCGAGCTCGCCCTCGCCTGCGACCTGATCATCGCCTCCACCGAGGCGGTGTTCGGCCTGCCCGAGGCGCGGCTCGGGCTGGTCCCCGGCGCGGGCGGGGCGTTCCGGCTGGTCAGGCAGATCCCCCAGAAGGCCGCCATGGGATACCTGCTCACGGGCCGCCGGATGAGCGCGGCGACGGCCCTGGGGTACGGCCTCGTCAACGAGGTCGTACCGGCCGGCCGGCTGGACCGGTGCGTCGAGGAATGGACCGGCGACCTGGTCCGCAGCGCGCCGCTGTCGGTCCGGGCGATCAAGGAGGCCGCGCTCAGGTCCGTCGACATGCCGCTCGACCAGGCGTTCACCGCCGAGTACGCCTGGGAGGAGCGGCGGCGCCGCAGCGCGGACGCGATCGAGGGTGTGCGGGCGTTCGCCGAAAAGCGCGACCCCCTCTGGTCCGGCCGCTGACTCTGTGAGTAGTGATGAATTGACGATGACGAGTCAGACTTTTTTACGCGGAATGACGAAGACTCCCGAGATGGTGCCGACGAAACATTGTCACATCTACCCATCCGGCCGAGGAGTCTGTCCGACACATGGCGGATCTGAGCATGCGTCACCTGAGCGGGGATGCGATCGACGAAGCGCAGCACATCATCGAGGAAGCACTCACGGCATATCGCAGAAGGCTCTCGGAGGGGCTCACGCTCATCGGCCCGGATCGCGTCCGCAAGATTCTGACGGAGGCATTCGCGCACCCGGCGGGCGCTCAGGTCCGGGTGGCGTGCGGCTCGTCGTCCGAGGACGACGAGCCGGAACTGGCGGACCTCCTCCTCGGGACCGCCCGCCCGGGGCACCCGGAGGCGCTGATCCTGCACTGCCATCCCCCGGTGCCGGACCAGTCGAAGAGCCCGCTGCTGAACAGCACGCCGGCCGACGGCTTCCAGGTGCGGTTCTCCTCCGCCCGGCTGCCGTACATGATCCTGGTCGACGACCACACGGTGATCATGCGGACGTCCCGCCAGCCGGGCGAGATACACGACGTGCTCATCCAGAACCGCGACCTCGCCTACATGCTGACCCGGATCCACGACGTGTGGTGGAGATGCGCCGCCGAACCCCAGCCCGCGCCGGGCATCGCCGGCGTCACGCTCGACTTCACCCAGATGCACGTCCTCGCGTACTTACGCGACGGTGTGAAGGACGAGACGGCGGCCCGCGAGATGAACATCTCGCTGCGCACCTACCGGCGCAAGGTGGCCGGAATCCTCAGGAGCATGGACGCGAACTCGCGTTTCCAGGCGGGACTCAAGGCGGCTCAGCTCGGTCTGATGTTGCTGCGCGACGAGATGGCGGGAAAACGCGATGACAAAACCGATTGAGGTCGCCGAGGAGACCACCGAGGTCCCCGACGCGCCACTGCGGCGCAACCGCAACTTTCAGTTACTGTGGTCGGGGTCGGTGTTCTCCTCCCTGAGCAGGGAGATGACCGACCTCGCCTACCCGCTGCTGATCCTCGCCCTGACCGGTTCCCCCGCGTCCGCCGGCGCGTTCGGCGGCGTGCAGCTGCTCACCTCGCTGCTGGTCGGCATGCCCGTGGGTGAGATGGCCGACCGGTTCGACCGGCGCCGTCTGCTGCTGGTGGCCAACGCCTTCCGGTTCGCCGCCACCGCCAGCGTCGTCCTGGCGCTGACGACCGGCGTGCTGACGTTCGCCCACCTGCTGGCGGTCGCCGTGGTGGTCGGCGCGACCGAACCCCTCGGCGGCGCCGCGCGGATGGTCCTCATCCGCAGCATCGTGCCCCCGCGCCGGCTCACCACGGCGCTCACCCAGGACGAGGTCAGGACGCACGGCGCCGCGCTGTCCGGCCCGCCGCTCGGCGGCGCGCTCTTCGCGATCGCGTCGGTGGTGCCGATCGTGACCGCGCTGGTCTGCCAGGCGCTCTCCCTGCTGACCATCTCGCTGGTACGGCCGCCGCGGCACGGGCGGCGCGCGGCGCCCCGCTCGGACGAGGGCGACCCGGTGCTGGGGCGCATGGCCGTGGGCCTGCGCGTGCTGTACCAGGTGCCGACGCTGCGGCACGCGACGCTGATCGCCGGCATGCTGAACCTGGTGGGGGCGCCGCTGGTGCTCATCACGGTGGTCATGCTGGAGGAGCGCGGCACCGCGCCGGGCCAGATCGGCCTGACGGTCACCGCGATGGCGATCGGCGGGCTCGCCGGCGCCGCCCTGGTCCAGCCGCTGCAACGGATGCTGCGCCCCGGCGCGCTGATGCTGCTCAGCGGCTTCGCGACCGCGCTGCTGATCGCCGTCCTGCCCGCCCCGCTCGGCTCCTGGTGGGTGGCCGCGCCGCTGTTCGCGCTCGGGCTGATCGGCCCGTCCATCCGGATCCTGGTCGACGTGCTGATCTTCCGCCAGGTCCCCGACGAGAAGCGCGGCCGGGTCATCGCGGCCTTCATGACGATCCTCGGCGTCGGCTCGTCGGCCGGCCTGTTCGGCGCGGGCCTGCTGCTGGACCGGCTGTCGGCCGTGCACGCGACCCTGGTGCTGGCCGGGCTGCTCATCGCGGCCATGCTCGCGGCCCTCGGCAGCCGCAGCCTGCGGACCGCGCGGTGGCCGCAGGACATGGACGCGGTCCCCTCCTGATCCGGATCGGAGACGTGCCGGAGGCTCCGACATATAGAACACGTGATCTCGAAAGTTTCAGCCTTCCAACGGGGTGAAAAAACGTTTCTGCAGCTCATTGAAACGGTGAAAAACCAGTCCAGCGCGATTCTTCTCTCTCCGAAAAACAACCGATAGTTTCCGAGAGCTCCCGCCGTCCCCCGGAGAAGAGTCGATGAGACACGCATCTCGGCTGGCCGTCACCGCCAGCGCGGTGATCCGTCGATCGGCGGTCTGTCTCCATCCCCCACCTGGAAGGAGAGCCCTAGTGATCATGAGCTCGGGCCGTCCTGACATCCGTTCGACGGTCGTCGTGCTGACCCTGGCGACGACACTCACGGTCGCCG
>NZ_JBHSRF010000104.1:0-26737 GCF_042658925.1 Sphaerisporangium aureirubrum | reverse complement strand
AAGCTGTTCAGCGCCGATGGTACTGCACCGGGGACGGTGTGGGAGAGTAGGACACCGCCGGACAAACATTCACAACACACCTGGTGTGTTGTCACGATAACGGCCGCCCAGACTTGTCTGGGCGGCCTTTTCGCGTTCCCGACGCATCCGGTATCCCTCGCGTCATCACAGCAACGGCCGCCCAGGCTCACCCCCCGGGCGGCCTTTTCGCGTCCCACGAAACATTCCCCCTCCCGCTGCTTCCGCTCCTGGTGCTGGTGCTGGTGCTGGTGCTGGTGCTGGTGCCGGTGCCGGTGCCGGTGCCGGTGCACCGGCACCAGCACTCGCCCCACCCGTCCGCCCTCCGAGTCCGGGTTTGTCTCCGGCGCCGAGACGGCGGGACGTGGTACGGCGAACCCGGCGCCGCCGTACGGCGGACAACCCGCGTGCGGGCGACGCCGGTGAAACGGTCCTTGCCAGAGGGCGCGCTCCGCGCGGAAGCCGCAAGGGCTGTGCTCATGCGGGGGACACCCCCGCACCCCCGAGCCTGCCGGGCTCACCCCGCGCCGCCGTGACGCGTTCCGCCAGGCCGGTGTCCGGCCGTACAGCGGCGCCGAATTCGCCGCACCACGACCCGCCGTCTCGGCGCCGAATGACGAACCCGACGAGACGGCAGGGCTTCGTGGCGGTGCCGACGTGCGGCGCCGACGTGCGGCGCGGTCGTACGGCGCCGCCGAACGGCGGAAACCCGACGTGTACGGCGCCGATGAAATCGTCCTTGCGAAGGACGCGCTTCGCGCGGAAGGCGCAAGGGCTGTGTTCTTGCGGGGACACCCCCGCACCCCCGAGCCTGCCGGGCTCATCCTGGGCCACCGTGACGCGTTCCGCCAGGCCGGTGTCCCGCCGTACGACGGCGCCGGATTCGCCGTACCACGTCCCGCCGTCTCGGCGCCGATTGACGGACCCCGACGAGGCGGCGGGGCTTCGTGGCGGCGCCGACGTACGGTGCCGACGTGCGGCGCCGGCGTACGGCGCGGTCGTACGGCCGAAAACCCGTGGTGTGAGCGGCGCTGATGAAACGGTCCCTGCGGGGGACGCGCTTCGCGTGGAAGGCGTAAGGACTGTTCCCCTGCAGGGGGCACCCGCACCCCCCGGGCGTGCCGGGCGCATAGTGCTCCACCCCGACACGTCCCGGTCCATCCCCCCGCGCCGCCTCAACGCCCCGCGTGTATGGCTCCTGAATCCCGTCACCATCTGAGGGTTCGTGCATCAGTACCGCAATGGCGGACTGCGGTACGGGGAATCCGGGGCCGCCGCGCGGGCGAGAAGCCGGCACCCGGCCGAAGCGCTCACCACCGTTCCCACCCACCGTCTCCACTCCACCCCACCCCACCTCACCCTTCCTATCCCGAGGTTCCCTCTCCGTTTCCCCTCCACGTCCCCCGCTGCGCCCCCCTCCCCGGCGCCCAAGGCGACGGGGCGTGGAACGGTGAATACAGCGCCGGCCTTGGCGTGGACGAGGCCCACCCGTTTTGTGTTCTCAGCTTGTCCATCACTGCACGCCCAAACCCGCGCAGCCTCCGTCCCGCAGATGTGCGGGTCGCCCGTCCAATCCCCCCACCCCAGGCTGAGGTCTCCGCCCACATGGCGTTCGTCACCGCAATGTGCGCAGCCCCCCTTCCCCCCCGGAAGGTCTCCATTCACACGTGGTTCGTCACCGTGATGTGCGCGGCCACCCTTCCCCCTGGGAGGTCTCCACCCACCCGTGGTTCGTCACCGCGATGCGCGCGGCCACCCGTTGCCGCCCGGGGAGTGCGATGCGGCCTGTTCCTCAACCTCGTCAGCCAGGTGGCTGTGGCTCGGCGTGCCGTCACGCATGGGGGTGGGTGGACGAACTAACCTGGGCGCGGTCATGGCAGTGCCCGGCGGACCCTCGCGGTCGGGGCTGTCGCACGCCTTCGGGGAGCTGCCCGCATTGAGCATGGATCTGAGTGCCGATCACGGGGCGTCGGGAGCGGTGAGTCCCGCCCAGCCGATACGTGAGACGGTGCCGCTCTCAGCACCTGTTCCAGCGGAGGAGCCTTCGGGGCTGGTGGCGTACGCGGAGGCGCTGGTCGCTTGCCTTGCCACGGGGGGGACGCCACCGCCACCGGCGGAAGGGGTGCTGGACAGCCCTGGGGTGTGGCTGGGGGCGGCGATCGAGGCGCTGCTGCTCGCTCTTGACGGGCAGGACGCGGGGGGACCGTTCGACCGGGCCGCGGAGCTGGACGAGGTGAGCACGGCGCAGTTCCTCTGCCTGGCGCTGGCGGTCAGCGGGCACAGCGAGCGCGTCCACGCCTCCTGGCTCGGCACGGCCTTCGGCGACCTCACCACCGAACAGCCGGTCACCGCGGGGCAACGCGCCCTGTGGACGGCCGCCGCCCGGGGCGCCTACGGCCCAGCCGGAAAGATCTTCGTGCTGCGCAGGCTCGACGCGGCGGCCGTGACGTCCGCTACGGAACCGGAGCGCTGGCTGAACGCCCTGATCCCCGGTGAGCCCGTCATCGAGCCGTCACCCGCCCTCACCGCGCTCCCGCAGCTGGCCGACCTGCCGGACATCGCCCGCCCCGTCCAGGCGGCCGACCGGCTCTCCCGCCTCCTCGCCCGCTGCACCGAGATCACCGCGCCACCCGACACCCCGTCCCCCGAGGGACCCGACGCCGAGTCGCTGGCGGCCCTGAGGTCGCTCACCGGCGCCCAGGAACCGGCCCCGCCCCACCCGCTCACCGACCACCTGCTGGACGACCTACGCGAAGGCGCGGACCCGCGGCTCGCCGCGATCGCCTTCCACGTCGCCGCCCCCGTGGTCCGGTCGGCGGCGGAGGAACTCGCCGAGGAGACCCGCCTCGCGCCGCCGGACGAGCTCACCGTCCCGATCAACGGCCACCCGATCCTCCTGCGCCCCGAAGGCCCCGACGGCACGTCGCTCGTCGACGCCGAGGCGGCCATCACCGCCGACGGAGAGGCCCGCATGTCCGGACGCTGGCTCGCGTACGGCCCCGCGTTCCTCCCCATCGTGGCGCTGATCCTCGCTTTCACCGTCTCCGAGCTGTTCGCCGTGGCGAGCCTGGTGCTCGGCGGCGTCGCCGGCTTCATCCTGTGGCGCCGCAGCCAGCGGGAACAGGCCGAGGCACGGCGAGTACACCGAGAGATCACCGAACTCCGCATGGTGGCCGACACCGCCGTCTGGGCGTTACACGACTACGCCAGGGAGGCGCTCCAGCGTGCCGACACGGCAACCGCCGACCTCGCCACCCTGACCCGGCTCCTGCGCCGGGGTCCCGCCATCGCCGACCCCCGTCCCTGACCCCCCGGACGGTCCGGGGAATCAGGTGGTGGTGATCTCGATGTCCGCGGGCGCCAGGAGGAAGACCTTGTCCGCGATGCGCTCGATACGGCCCTCGCAGCCGTAGGTCAGACCGGCGGCGAAGTCGACCAGACGGGTCGCCTCGGCGGTGGGCATGCCGGAGACGTCCATGATGACGGCCTGCCCCTCGCGGAAGTGCTGTCCCACGATCAGGGCATCGGAGTACTTCCGCGGACGGACCATCACGATCCGCGCGGGCTCACCGCCGGACCTCCATCGCCTGGCGGCCCGTTCCGACGCGGGCATCCACTCATCCTCGTACTCGCCGTACTCGTAGGGCTCTTCGTACTGATCCCCATCGCCCAGGCCAAGGTAACTCACCACCCTGCGCACTGCCCCCATCGGCTGTCCTTTCCGCGAGAACCGGCCGTATTCGCCGTGCCCCGACACAAATGACCGTAACCGACGTGCCGCCTGGGGCCGCGCGACACGCCCGGTGCTTTTGATTTTGCACGGATTTCCTGGCCGTTTCGACCGGTTATCTGGGGGTCGTTAAGATCGTCGGCATGCGCATCTTCACCGTCGATTCGTTCACCGACCGGCCCTTCAAGGGTAACCCCGCGGCCGTCTGCCTGCTGGAATCCCCGAGATCCGACGACTGGATGCAGTCCCTGGCCAGAGAGATGCGGCACTCCGAGACGGCCTTCGTCACCCCCCGTGAAGAGGGGCACCCCTACGGCCTGAGGTGGTTCACCCCTGCCGTCGAGGTCGATTTGTGCGGCCACGCCACCCTGGCCGCGGCCCACATCCTGTATTCCACAGGGGCCGCCTCGGGCGCCATCGAATTTTCCACCAGAAGTGGAATCCTGACCACGAAACTCCTCGATAACGGATTTATCTCGATGGATTTTCCCGCCTACCTCCCCACCGAGATCCCCACCCCCGCGATCCTCCCCGAGGCCCTCGGGGCCACCCCCGAGTGGGTCGGCGCGGGCCCGATGGACATCCTGGTGGAACTCAAGTCCGAGCAGGTCATCCGGGATCTGACCCCCGACATCGAGGCCTTCACCACCCTCGACGCCCGCGCCGTCTGCGTCACCGCACCGGCCGCGGACCGCTCCACCGGCATCGACTACGTCTCCCGTTTCTTCGCCCCCAACGCCGGCGTCCCCGAAGACCCGGTAACAGGTTCAGCCCACTGCATGCTCTCCCCGTACTGGTCCACCAAATTCGGCGAAAACACCCTAGTAGGCGCTCAACTCTCCCCCCGAGGCGGCACCATCCACACCACCTACACCCACCCCCGAACCACCCTCTCCGGCCCCGCGATCACCATCTGGTCCGGCGACCTCCACGTCTGACGCCGACGTCCCAGGTCTGACCCCAAGGTCCGAGCCAGAGCCGGAACTCCGCCCCCACCGCCGGGACGCACGTCGCGACCACCCCGGTGGTATGCGAGCTTTGTGCCCTATGTGATCTGCTGGTCAGGCCCCTGGGTACGGTCCCCAGCAGTCGTCGCGCAACGCCCCGGCGCCATACCTGTGATCAACATCGACGGCGCCGCCACGAAGCCCCCCGCCGCCTCGTCGGGTTCGTCATATCGGCGCCGAGATGGCGGGACGTGGTATGCCGAATACGGCGCCGTCGTACGGCGGGACACCGGCCTCACGGAACGCGTCACGGCGGCGCAGGGTGAGCCCGGCAGGCTCGGGGGTGCGGGGGTGTCCCCCGCATGAACACAGCCCTTGTGCCCTTCCGCGCGAAGCGCGTCCTTCGCAAGGACCGTTTCGTCGGCGCTGTGCACACCACAGGTTTTCCGCCGTACGGCGGCGCCGGGTTCGCCGTACCACGTCCCACCGCTTCGGCGCCGGAGGGAGGGCACTGGTGAGTGGCGGACGGTGGGGTGGCCGAGGCGCTACGTCCGGGGAACGGGTGCCGTGCGGGCGGGCCCGCCACTTCGGCGCCGGAGGGAGGGCGCTGGAGAGTAGCGGACGGTGGGGTGGCCGAGGCGCTACGTCCGGGGAAGGGGTGCCGTGCGGGCGGGTGGTGGCCTTTGCGGCGGTGGCCTTGTGGGGCTACATGCGGGTGGGGATGGGGACGCCTAGGAGGGTTAGGGCTGTTTGGAGGGTGGTTAGGGTTAGGGCGGCTAGGGCTAGGCGGGTGGTTTGGGTGGTGGGGGGGACGTCTGGTTTCAGGATGGGGCAGGTTTCGTAGAAGGTGGTGAAGGTGCTGGCGGTTTCGTATAGGTAGGCGCAGACGCGGTGGGGTTCGGCGGTTGCGGTGGCGCCTTCTATGACGGTGGGGAAGCTCAGGAGCTGGAGGGCCAGGGCGCGTTCGGCGGGCTCGGTGAGGGTGAGGGCGGGGGGAGCCGTGGTGAAGGTCGCGGGGTCCAGGTCTGCTTTGCGGAAGATGGAGCGGATCCGGGCGGTGGCGTACTGCATGTAGGGGCCGGTGTTGCCGGTGAAGGAGAGCATGCGGTCGAAGTCGAGGATGTACTCGCTGTCGTGGCTCACCGAGAGGTCGGCGTACTTCACGGCGCCGATGCCCACGGCGCGGGCGATCTGGGCGCGGGTGGCGTCGTCGTAGCCGCGTGAGGCGATGGCGGCGTCGGCGCGGTCGACGGCCTCGGTCAGGAGGTCCACCAGCTTGATGGACTGGCCGCTGCGGGTGCGGAACCGGCGGCCGTCGGAGCCGAGCATCATGCCGATGACGATGTGCTCGGCGGAGACGTCCTCGGGGAGCCAGCCCGCCTGGCGGGCGGCGGCGAAGACCATCTGGAAGTGGAGGGACTGCTCGTTGCCGACGACGTACATGATGCGGTCGGCCTTGAGGTCGCGCACGCGGTACCGGATGGCGGCCATGTCGGTGGTGGCGTAGCCGTACCCGCCGTCGCTCTTGCGGATGATCAGAGGTAGCGGCTTGTCGTCGCTGCCGGTGAAGCCGGGCGGGAACAGGCAGAGCGCGCCCTCGCTCATCACGGCCACGCCGGCGGCCTCGAGGTCGGCGCAGGTCTCGGCGAGCAGCGGGTTGTACATGCTCTCGCCGGCGATGTCGTCGTTGGTGAGGGTGACGCCGAGCAGGGAGTAGACCTTGTTGAAGTAGCGGATGGTGGCGTCCATGAACAGATGCCACAGCCGCTGGGTCTCGGAGTCGCCGGCCTGGAGGGTGGCGACCCGGCGCCGGGAGCGCTCCTTGAAACCGTCGTCGCTGTCGAACTTGGCGCGGGCCTCCTGGTAGAACTCGTTGCCCTCGCCGCCTTCGAGCCGGGTGAGGGACAAGGCCTCGCCGCTGTCGAGGAGGTGCTCGATCAGCATGCCGAACGGGGTGCCCCAGTCGCCGAGGTGGTTCTGCCGGACGACGCGGTTGCCGAGATGGGCGGACAGGCGGGCCAGCGCGTCGCCCACGATGGTGGTGCGCAGGTGGCCGACGTGCATCTCTTTGGCGGCGTTCGGCGCGGAGTAGTCGATCACGACGGTGCGCGGGGGCGTGGTGAAGCCGACGCCGGCCCGCGGGTCGGCCAGGACGTGGGCGGCCTGCGCGGCGATCCAGTCGTCGTGCAAGGTGATGTTGATGAAGCCGGGGCCGCTGACCTCGACCTTGGCGAAGACGTCCCCGGAGTCGAGGGCGTCGGCGATGGCCTGGGCGACCTCCCGCGGCGCGCGTCGCAGTCGCTTGGCCAGGCTAAGTGCGACGTTCGCCTGGTAGTCGGCGAACTGGGACGGCCGGATCAGCGGGTCTGCGCTTGCGTACTCCTCGCCGAAGGCGGTGCCCAGCGCCTGCTGGACCCGCTCGGTGAGCACGAGCTGCGGGTCGGTCATGCACCAAGGATATCTTCAGATCATGACCGGCCCGGGGCGGCCTGTGGACGGCCGTGGACGACCGGGGCGGGGTCAGCGGCGGCGGTGTGACCTGGAGCCCGCGGTCACCTGCTCGCCGATCCGCGTGACGGTGTCGTGCCGGGCCAGGGTGGCCGCCAGCGAGCAGGCGGCGGCGATGCCACCGGCCGTCGAGGAGCCGTGCGCGATGACCACCGTGCCGTTCAGCCCGAGCAGGACCGCGCCGCCGTACGCCTCGGGGTCCAGGCGGCGGCGCAGCGCCCGCAGGCGCCCGCGCTGGAGCAGCGCGCCGAACCGCGCGACCGGCCCGGACGCGATGGCCTCGCGCAGCTCGGCGAAGGCGTACCGGACGGTGCCCTCCATGGTCTTGAGCGCCACGTTGCCGGTGAATCCGTCGGTGACGATCACGTCGACGGTGCCGGACAGCAGGTCGTGGCCCTCGATGTTGCCGGCGAAGTGCACGTTGGGCGCCGCGCTGAGCAGCTCGTGCGCCCGTTTGGTGACCTTGTTGCCCTTCTCGGCCTCGCCGCCGATGGTGAGCAGGCCGACCCGCGGCCGGGCGACGCCGAGCGCGGTCTCGGCGTAGGCGATGCCGAGGTGGGCGAACTGCACCAGGATCTCGGGCTTGACGTCGGTGGTGGCCCCGGCGTCCAGGAGCACCGTCGGGCGGGGGCGGGTCGGCAGGGGGACGGCGATGGCGGGCCGCAGCACGCCGGGCTGCGCGCGCAGCCGGAGTTTGCCGGTGGCGACCACTCCGGCGGTGGATCCGGCGGACACGACGGCGGAGGCGTCGCCGCGGCGCACGAGGTGGCAGGCGATCGCGATGCTGGAGCGGGGGCGGCGCAGGCTGGCGAGGGCGCCTTCGTCCATGGCGATGGCCTCTTCCGCGCGGACGATCGGGATCTCGCCGCGGGCGTCGTGCGTCGCGAGGGCCTCGGAGATGGCACGGGGGGCGCCGACGAGGACGACGGGTACGCCGAGTTCCCGCACGGCCTTTACCGCGCCCGCCACGATCTCGCCGGGCGCGTGGTCGCCTCCCATCGCGTCCAGGGCTATCGGCGGAATGCCGTCCAAGCGGTCACCTCATGCGGAATCAGGTTGTGTCCCGCATCGTAGGCGGCTGGAAGGACTACTCCGCGCGCCAGGGCCAGTGCCAGTCGGCGGCTCCCCGAGAGACCACGATCTTCCCGAACGCGGCGCGTCCGGTGATCCGGATCACGGGGGCGTTGGTGTCCTCCCCCTGGGCGCCGCCGGATATGTGGCGCTTGGAGAAGAGGGCGCTGCCCTCGTCGATGATCCGCGCGTTGGCCGGGACCCGCACGATGAGCTTGCCGAACGTCGAGTTGAGCTCGAGGGTGATCTCCCGGCCGGGGAGCACGGCGTCGGACAGGTCGACGATGAGGGCGCCGAAGGTGGAACGCAGCCGGGTGTGCCGCCCGGCGATCCATCGGCCGCCGCGGATCACCTTGCTGAAGACGGCCGACACCGACTGGTGGTCGGCGCTGACCGCAGTGGCGGGGAGGTTGGTGGGCGGGAGGTCCTTGGTGAGGGGCACCAGGTCGCCGACGGTGACGGCCGTGTAGGCGGCCTCCAGCCGGTCGGCGTGCTCGACGCTGGTGAGCCGGCCGGTGGCGAGCGCGTCCCCGAGGAGAGCGGCGACCCGGTCCCGGTCGGCGTCCGAGGCCCGCTGAGCGGTGTCGCCGGACTCGAAAGGCTGTAGAGAACTCACGGCGACCAGCGTAACCCAACTCAAGATATGTCGCGATATATCCGCGGTCTCGGTCTGGGTTTCCGGGCGGGAGAAAATCCCTGCCGTGAGGGAACCGGGCCGGATGTGAGCGAACCGGCCGTGCCCGCCTGGGCGGTGGCCGGTTCGCTGGGGGTGGAGTGGAGGTGAGGGTTCAGGTGTCCGGGTCGCGCACGTAGGTGCGGCGGGCGATCTGGGCCTGCAGGCGGGCCATCTGCCAGTGCAGCTCGATGAGCTGCTCGGCGAGCAGGCCACGTGGAATGTCCGACGGATCTTCGGCGGACAGTTGATCAATCGCGTTCGCCAGCTCCCGCACCCCGCACCCCCACTCCATCACCGTTCCCCTGGGTTCGAATCTCCGTTCGAATCATAGTGGAACAGCGAGCACAGTGTCAGCAGCTTTCACGTCTCGTGTCGGACTTCTGTACGGTCTAGCCCGCCGAGTCGTGCCGCGCACCGATGGCCCCATGGATACGGGGTGGGAGCATCGGCCTCAGGTCTGGTAGACCGGCGCGATGTAGCCGCGGGCCAGCGTGTTGGCGGTGATGTTGAAGCCGACGACGGCGGGCGCGGTGTCCGGGCCGACGCCGAGCTTCTCGACCGAGAGCGCGTGCACCGCGAACAGGTAGCGGTGCGGCGTGCCAGGGGGCGGGGCGGCGCCGCCGTACCGCTGGATGCCGTAGTCGTTGCGCGACTGGACCGATCCCTCGGGCAGTCCCTTGAAGTCGCCGCCCCCGGCGCCGGACGGCAGCTCGGTCACGTCCGCGGGGATGTCGAACGCCAGCCAGTGCCAGAACCCGCTGCCGGTGGGCGCGTCGGGGTCGTAGCACGTCACGGCGAAGCTCTTGGTGCCCTCGGGAGCGCCGGACCAGCGCAGGTGCGGGGAGACGTTGCCCCCGCTCATGCCCCAGTCGTCGAAGACGTGGTCGTCGGACATGGTCTGCCCGTCGGCCACGTCGTCGCTCTCGACGGTGAGCGAGGGGACCTCGGGCAGGAAGTCATACGGAATCGGTGGCTGCTTCGGCACGGTCGACCTCCGATGGAAGGGGCGTTCTCGGACGCCCCCCATCTTGCCCGGTCCGTCCCGGGTCAGGCGTTGTAGGCCGCCAGTACCGTGGCGGGGTCGCCGTCCATCTTGATCTTGCCCTTGTGGAGCCAGATGACGCGGTTGCAGGTCTCCTCGATGACGTCGAGGTTGTGCGCCACCAGGAAGACCGTGCCGGCCTCCTTGCGCATCTGGTGGATGCGCTCCTGGCTCTTGCGCTTGAAGTCGCGGTCACCGGTGGCGAGGGCCTCGTCGATGAGCAGGACGTTGTGGGTCTTGGCCGAGGCGATGGCGAAGCGCAGCCGGGCACCCATGCCCGAGGAGTACGTCGACATGGGGAACTGCACGAAGTCGCCGATGCCGGAGAACTCGACGATCTCGTCGTAGCGCTCGCGGACCTGGGCGGGGGTCATGCCCATGGCGTAGCAGCCGAGCACGATGTTGCGCTCGCCGGTGAGCTCGCGCATCAGCGCCGCGTTGACGCCGAGCAGGGACGGCTGGCCGTCGGTGAACACCGAGCCCTTGTGCGGGGGGAGCAGGCCGGCGATGGCGCGCAGCAGGGTGGATTTGCCCGAGCCGTTGCGGCCGATGACGCCGATGGCGTCGCCGTGCCTGGCCACGAAGGTGACGCCCTTGACGGCGTGCACCTCGCGCATCTGGGGGCGGCCCTGGCGGCGGATGAGGCGCAGCAGCGCGTTGGCGGCGTTGCCCTTCTCGGCGCTGCTCGCCGCGCCGTACACGCGGTAGACGATGTGCAGGTCGTCGACCACGACGGTGGGCGCGCGCGTGTCCTCCGGCTCCGGCGCCGGGGTGGCGGCCGGGGCGTCCTGCTCGTGTGGTTGGGTCACGCGGGCCTGCTCCTCGGTCAGCTCAGCCACGGCCATACCTCTCCTCGGCCCGCCAGAAGTACCAGAAGCCGCCGATCAACGCCACGGCGGCCCAGATGCCAGCGTATAGCCACAGCTGACCCATACTGGCGTGCGGGAAACCGTTGCGCACGAGGTCGTGCCGGTAGCTCCCCATGAGGAGGCCGCGCATCAGGTCGATGAAGACCGATGGCGGGTTGAACTCCAGCAGGAAGCGCGCCCAGTCGGGCTGGTCCTTCATCTTGGCCGGGATGCTGTAGAAGACGCCGGACGTGTAGAGCCAGGTGCGCAGGATGAACGGCAACAGCTGGTTCATGTCCCGCACGGACGCGCCGACCCGCGCCAGGAGCAGGCCCACCCCGACGTTGAAGATCGTTTGGAGGAGCAGCGCGCAGGGGATGAGCAGCCACAACCAGGTCAGCGGCTCGCCGGTCACCAGCACGATGACGAACAGGACGCCCATCGAGATGGCGAGCTGCTGGAACTCCTGGATGGTGTACGCCAGGGGCAGCGCGGCACGCGGGAAGTGGAGGGCGCGTATCAGTGAGAGGTTGCCGGAGATCGACTTGGCGCCGCCGGTGATGGACCGCTGGGTGTAGCCGTAGACGAACACACCGGTGATGAGGAAGGCGGTGTAGTTCGTCAGGTCCTTCTTCTGCCCGAGGATCAGGCCGAACATGAGGTAGTAGACCCCGGCGTTCAGCAGGGGCGTGAGCACCTGCCAGAGCTGGCCGAGCGCCGAGCTGGAGTACTTCGAGACGTTACGCGACGTGGCGTACGTGAGCACGAAGTGGCGCCTGTCCCACAGTTGGCGCAGGTAAACGGGGAGATTGGGGCGCGCGATGGCGCGTCGCAACCCGTGGCGCTCGGCGAGCGCGGACAGTGGTTCCTTCCCGCTGTGGGAGGAGCCGCCCGCCCGGTCGCCCGCCCGGGAGTCCGCGACAGCGGATTCCGGCTGACTCATGGCAAGGACTCTATTGGATGCCGGTGAATGAGGTGCCTACGGTGGCCCTCTCTGGGTCCAAGTCACACTGCTGCCAGCCTGAGCCGAGCATAGCCGATCACGACCTCGCAGGTCGTCATCGGTGGTCACGGCGGCGCTCCCCGTCCGTTGTGGTGCGAGCACAAGGAGAGCATGTGTACGTTAGGGGGGCGTTTATGCCGTGTTAGGGCATTAGCGCCAGGGCTAGTTGGTATGCGTGTGACGCCCGACAGGACCACGTGTGACCGAACTGCAACGTGCCAGAGACTCCCTGGTGAGAAGTAGTGAGGGATGCTCGCGGTCGACTGGCAGGGCGCAACTGATTTGAGCATGCCGCGATTTCGGGGCCAGATCCCCTGGAAGCGACCGGCATGAGCAGGCTCAGTGCTCAACGCCCACCTTAGAGGGAGGATTAATCCACGATGCGTGTGACCAAGGGCGCACAGATCGTCGTCGGCACCGCGCTGCTCGCACTCGCGGTCGCGGCGTGTGGTGGTGGCGGCGGCGACACGTCCGGCGCCGGCTCCAGCGCCGGGGCGGGAGCGGCCGGGGCGGTGCGGGTCGAGATCGCCGAACCCCAGCACGATCTCATTCCCGGCAACACCACGGAGACCAGCGGCGCTGAGGTGCTGAACGCGCTCTTCGTCGGTCTTGTGGACTACGACGCGGACAAGAAGCCGTACAACCGCGTGGCCGAATCCATCGAGTCGCCTGACTCCAAGATGTGGACGATCAAGCTCAAGGGCACTTACAAGTGGCACAACGGTGAGCCCGTCGTCGCGCAGAACTTCGTCGACTCCTGGAACTTCACGGCCAACGGTGCCAACGCCCAGGAGGGCAACTACTTCTTCGGCAGCATCGCCGGCTACGACGAGATGAACCCGGGCGAGGGCAAGACCCCGACCGCGACCACTCTGTCGGGCCTGAAGGTCGTCGACGACACGACCTTCACGGTGGAGCTGAAGAACCCGTTCTCCGGCTTCCCGACCATGCTCGGCTACACGGCCTTCTACCCGCTGCCGAAGGCCGCCTTCGAGTCCGAGGGCAAGCTGAAGGCCGACTTCGGGTCGAACCCGATCGGCAACGGCCCCTTCAAGATGTCGAAGCCGTGGAAGCGCGGTTCGGACCAGACCATCGCGACGGTCCGCAACGACGACTTCAGCGAGGGCAAGGCGAAGATCGAGGCGGTCGACTTCAAGATCTACACCGACCTGAACACCGCGTTCAACGACCTGCGCGCCGGCAACCTGGACATCATGGACCAGCTGCCCGCCGAGGCGATCTCGACCGCCAAGCAGGAGTTCGGCGACCGCTACATCGAGCAGCCGTCCTCGGGCATCGGGTACATCGGCTTCCCGATCAAGAACGGCGGCGACTACGCCAAGAACAAGGACATCCGCAAGGCCATCTCCATGGCGATCGACCGCAAGACGATCACCGAGACGGTCTTCTCCGGCACCCGTGTTCCGGCCGACGACTTCATCAGCCCGGTCGTCTCCGGTTACCGCCAGGGCGCCTGTGGTGAGGCCTGCACCTACGACCCCGCCAAGGCCAAGGCTCTGTTCGAGCAGGCCGGCGGTGCCAAGGCGGGCGCGATCGAGATCGGCTACAACGCGGACGGCGGCCACAAGGAGTGGATCGAGGCCGTCGCCAACAACCTGCGCACCAACCTCGGTGCGGAGGTCACGCCGAAGCCGGTGGAGAAGTTCGCGACCATCCTCGACGACCTCGGCGCCAAGAAGTGGCCGGGCGCGTTCCGTATGGCGTGGATCATGGACTACCCGTCGCCCGAGAACTACCTGCGGCCGATCTTCGGCTCCGGCGCCAGCTCGAACTACTCGGGCTACAGCAGCAAGGAGTTCGACGACCTGCTGACCCAGGGCGACTCGGCCAAGACCATCGAAGAGGGCGTGCAGTCCTACCAGAAGGCAGATGATCTGCTGCTGGACGAGCTGCCCTACATTCCGGTGTACTTCTACCAGACCAACGGGGCGTTCTCCACGCACGTGAAGAACGTGAAGATCGACCCGTTCGAGCGGATCGACCTGTTCAACGTAGAGAAGGCCTGATGTTCACCCACTCCGGGTGATTCGATACATTCGAGTCACCCGGAGTGGGCGACGACCCCATGAGGGCAGCCCATGGTTGCGGCGGGCTGCCCTTTGCAATGATCGGGAGACTGTATGGGCCGCTACGTCATCAGGCGCCTGCTCCAGGCAATCCCTGTACTGGTAGGCACCACGTTCCTCATCTTCGCCATCGTCTACGCGCTGCCTGGCGACCCCCTGCAGGCACTGGCGGGCGAGAAACGCGTCGACCCCGTGTTCGCCGCGGCGTTGAGAGAACAGTTCCATCTTAATGATCCGCTCGTCGTGCGCTACGGATATTACGTCCGCGACATCCTGAGCGGAGACTTCGGCACCACCTTCCGTGGCCTGCCGGTGTCCACCATCTTCGAGGGCAAGTTCCAGGTCACCTTCAAGCTCGCCATGGCCGCCCTCATCTTCGAGGCCATCATCGGCGTGGGCCTGGGATTCTGGGCGGCCCTGCGCCGCGGCAAGTGGGAGGACAAGGCGATCCTCGCCTGGACGCTCCTGCTGGTGTCGATCCCCACCCTGGTCAGCGGCTTCGTGCTGCAACTGGTGCTCGGCGTGAGCCTCAAGCGGGCCCTCGGCTTCGGGTTGTTCCCCGTCGCCGGTGTACAGGACGGCCTGCGAAGTTACCTGCTGCCGGGCTTCGTGCTCGCCACCGTCTCGATCGCCTATCTCACCCGGCTCACCCGGACGAGCCTGATGGAGACGCTGCGCGCCGACTACGTCCGCACGGCCATCGCCAAGGGCATGCCCCGGCGGAGGGTGCTCGGACGGCACGCGTTGCGCAACTCGCTGATCCCGTTGGTGACGTATCTCGGCGCGGACCTCGGCACCCTGATGGGCGGCGCGGTCATCACCGAGACGATCTTCAACCTGCCAGGCATCGGACAACAGCTCTTCCAGTCCGTGTACCTACGCGAGAACGACGTGGTGGTCGGCATCGTGACGGTGCTGGTCCTCATCTACATCCTGGCAAACCTCTTCGTCGACCTGCTGTACGCCGTCCTCGATCCCAGGATCCGCTATGAGTAACGACACCCTCACCACGGCGCCCACGCCGGCGCCGTCCACGTCCGCGAAGGGCGAGAAGCCGGCGAGCCTGTGGTCGGACGCCTGGTACGACCTCCGCCGCAACCCGGTGTTCATCATCGGCGCGGCCATGGTGTCGTTGTTCGTCCTGATCTCGGCGTTCCCCGGCCTGTTCGACAGCGTCGGGGTGGATCCCCAGACCTGCTCGCTGACGCGGGCACGGCAGGGCATCTCCGGCGATCACTGGTTCGGCAGCGACAACCTCGGCTGCGACGTCTACTCGCGGGTCATCCACGGCGCCCGGGTCTCGATCATCGTGGGCTTCGTCAGCGCCATCGTGACCGGCGTGATCGGCGGCGCGCTCGGCCTGCTCGCCGGGTTCTACGGCAAGTGGGTCGACGTGATCCTCTCCAGGGTCGCCGAGATCTTCTTCGCCATCCCGTCCGTGCTCGGCGCCCTGCTGATCCTCGCGGTGATCGGCCGCGACAACGCCGGCATCGCCAGCGTCGTGCTCGCCCTGTCGGTCCTGGCCTGGCCGATGATCCTGCGCATCATGCGCGCCGCGGTCATCACGGCCAAGCACCAGGACTACGTGATGGCGGCCCGCGCGCTCGGCGCCAGCCCGTGGCGGATCATGGGCAGGCACATCCTGCCGAACGCCGTCGCCCCGGTGATCGTGGTCTCCACGATCAACCTCGGCGCGTTCATCGCCGCCGAGGCGGCGCTGTCCTTCCTCGGCGTGGGCATCCAGTCGCCGCAGATCTCCTGGGGTCTGATGATCGCGGACGCGCGCAACCGGTTCCTGGAGGCACCGCTGCCGCTGTTGTTCCCCGCGTTGTTCCTCAGCCTTACCATCCTCAGCGTCGTCATGCTGGGTGACGCGGTACGTGACGCGCTTGACCCGAAGCTGCGGTAGGAGAGGGCACCGAAGGTGAGCAACCCGACAATCGACACGCACATCCCCGCCGACGAGGCCGCGGCCACTCCGCTGCTCGCGGTGGACAACCTGCACGTGGAGTTCGTCACCCGGCAGGGCCTGGTCCGCGCCGTCAACGGCGTCAGCTACACCGTGAACGCCGGGGAGTCCCTCGCCGTGCTCGGTGAGTCCGGTTCCGGCAAGTCGGTGACCGCCCAGGCGATCATGGGCATCCTCGACATGCCTCCGGCGCGCATCCCGAAGGGCGAGGTCCGCTTCCAGGGCACCGACCTGCTCAAGCTGTCGGAGCAGGCGCGCAGCCAGGTCCGCGGCCAGCGCATCGCCATGATCTTCCAGGACGCGCTCTCCGCGCTGAACCCGGTGTTCACCGTGGGCTGGCAGATCAGCGAGATGTTCCGCGTGCACCGCTCCATGTCCAAGCGCGAGGGCATGAAGAAGGCCGTCGAGCTGATGGACCGCGTCCGCATCCCCGCCGCCAAGCAGCGGGTGAACGACTATCCCCACCAGTTCTCCGGGGGCATGCGCCAGCGCATCATGATCGCGATGTCGATCGCGCTGGATCCCGAGGTGCTGATCGCCGACGAGCCCACCACCGCCCTGGACGTGACCGTCCAGGCGCAGATCATGGAACTGCTCTCCGAGCTCCAGCGCGAGAGCAACATGGGGCTCATCCTGATCACGCACGACCTCGGCGTGGTGGCCGACGTCGCCGACAAGATCGCGGTGATGTACGCCGGGCGCATCGTGGAGAAGGCCCCGGTCTACGACCTGTACAAGCACCCCGCGCACCCCTACTCCGAGGGCCTGCTCGAGTCGATCCCCAGGGTCGACCAGAAGGGCCAGGACCTCTACGCGATCAAGGGACTTCCGCCCAACCTGCTGAACCTTCCCACGGGCTGCTCCTTCCACCCGCGCTGCCCGTACCGCCGGGACAACTGCGTCACCGACGTGCCCCCGCTGTTCGAGATCGACGGGGCGCGCAGCAGCGCCTGTCACTACTACCGGGAGGTCCTCGATGGCACAGCCGGCTGAGCGGATCCTGGAGGTCCGGGACCTGGTCAAGCACTTCCCGCTGACGCAGGGCATCGTCCTCAAGCGTCAGATCGGCGCCATCAAGGCCGTGGACGGGGTCAGCTTCGACCTGCACCGCGGCGAGACGCTGGGTGTGGTCGGCGAGTCGGGCTGCGGCAAGTCCACCCTCGCCAAGCTGCTCATGGCGCTGGAGCGGCCCACCTCGGGCGAGGTGCGGATCAACGGCCGGGACATGACCAAGGCGACCGGCGGCGATCTGAAGCGGATGCGCCGCAACATCCAGATGGTCATGCAGGACCCCTACACCTCGCTTAACCCCCGCATGACGGTCGGCGACATCGTCGGGGAGCCCTACGAGATCCACTCCGAGGTCGCGCCCAAGGGCGACCGCCGCCGCAAGGTGCAGGAACTGCTGGATGTGGTCGGGCTCAACCCCGAGCACATCAACCGCTACCCGCACCAGTTCTCCGGCGGCCAGCGCCAGCGCATCGGCATCGCCCGCGGCCTCGCGCTCCAGCCGGAGATCCTCGTCTGCGACGAGCCGGTGTCGGCGCTGGACGTGTCGATCCAGGCCCAGGTGATGAACCTGCTGGACCGTCTGCAGAACGAGTTCAACCTCGCGTACATCTTCATCGCGCACGACCTGTCGGTGGTCCGCCACATCTCCGACCGGGTCGCCGTGATGTACCTCGGCAAGATCGTCGAGCTGGGCCGGGACGAGGCGATCTACGAGCGGTCCGCCCACCCGTACACCCAGGCCCTGCTGTCGGCGGTGCCGGTGCCCGACCCGGTGGGGCGCGAGCAGCGCGAGCGGATCATCCTGCAGGGCGACCCGCCGTCGCCGGCCGACCCGCCGTCGGGCTGCCGCTTCCGCACCCGCTGCTGGAAGGCGCAGGACATCTGCGCCGAGCAGGAGCCGCTGCTGCAGATCCGGGCGGGTAACCACGCGAGCGCCTGCCACTTCGCCGAGGAGCACGACGTCATCCACATCTGACGGCGGCGCATGACGCGGAAACCCTCCAGAGGCCCGGCCTGTGGAGGGTTTCGTGTTCCGGGGCCCGAGGGGGCTACGCGCCGCGCGCCACCCGCACGTGGGCGCCGGGAGGCAGCCCGAGCCGCTGGGCCGCGTCACCCGAGTTGATCGCGAAGGCGACCATGCCGGCCGAGTCGGTGTACGCCACCAGCGTGCCCGGCGTCACCGCCGCGTAGGAGTCCCGGAACGGCAGGGTCATCCGCCGCCGCCCGATGGCGACCACCAGCGTGTCCCCCACCTGGATGGTGAGCGCGGCGAGGTCGCCCGCGGTGACCGACAGCTGCACGTTGCCGTAGCCGTCGACCGACAGCACCTCTCCCTCCACGGCCCCCTCGCCTAGCCGGGCGGTCGGTGCGGGCAGCGACACGAGGCGCTCCAGCGGCAACTCGGGCCCGACGTCGGCGGGTTTTCGTCCCGAGCACAGGTGCGCGGCGACCGGCGCGTAGACGTCCCGCCCGAGGAGCGTCGGCGACACCGGCGTCAGGAACAGCTCGTCGTTGGCCACCTCGTACGCCGCCCGCGCCCCGCCGGACGCCAGCAGCGCCCACGACAGCAGGCCGTTGTCCGGGCCGATGAACACGCGGTTGCCCGCCTCGACGGCGACGGACCGCCGCGCGCCGCCCGCCGAGGGGTCCACGGCGGCGACGTGCACGCCCGCCGGGAGGTAGCGCAGGGTCTGCGCGAGGATCGCGGCCCCGCGGCGGATGTCGCCCGCCGGGACCAGATGGGAGATGTCGATGACGCGCGCCTCCGGGGCGATCCCCATGATCACCCCGTGGCAGGAGGCCACGCACCCGTCGTCCAGGCCATAGTCGGTGAGGAGTGTGATGGCAGAGGTCACACTTGGGGACTGTACGTCGTGGGATCCCGCGATCATAGGGCGTCAGGGGGCAGGTGCGCCTTTCGAACTGTCGTGACTGTCATGAACGATGGTGGATTCCCGACTACCATGGCGACGGGCCGCACGCGCGCGTCGTGGCTCAGGGTCGCTCACCCCGGGCGTCGTCCTCCGGCCCCGGTCTCCCCCGGCCCCGGCGTGCGTCCACGTCTCCCGCGTGCCCGACCGAGGAGGACAGCATGGACACCGCGCCCGAGCCCGGTGACGGCGACCCCGAGGAACTCCCCGCCCCCCGCGCCGGCGCCGAGCCCGCCCCGGTCGCCGGGACCGAAGGAGAGCTGACCACGCGCGAGCGCGAGCTGCTGTCCTTCGAACGCCAGTGGTGGCGCCACGCGGGCGCCAAGGAGCAGGCGATCCGCGAGACCTTCGACGTCTCCGCGACCCGGTACTACCAGCTGCTCGGCCAGCTGATCGACCGTCCGGAGGCCATGGCCCACGACCCGATGACGGTGAAGCGCCTGCAACGCCTCCGCGCCGTCCGCCGCCGCGAGCGCGCGGCCCGCCGGTTCGGCATGCGCCCCTGACCGGTGGACGGCGTCGGCATGCGTCCCCGGTCCGAGGGGTAATGCTGAACCCGTGAATCTTCATGTTTTGCCGGATATCCCGGGTATCGCGGCCATGATCGCCGATCCGGGGGGCGCGGTGATCGGCGTCGACTTCGACGGCACGCTGTCGCCCATCGTCCCCGACCCCGCAGACGCCCGGGTCGACCCCCGTGCCGCCGCCGCGCTGGCCCGCCTCGGCGGCCTGGTGGGCGCGGTGGTGATCGTGACGGGGCGCCCCGCGGCCACCGCGATCGCCTACGGCGAGGTGGCGGGCGGGCCGGGGCTGGCGGACGTACCGGGCCTCGTGGTGCTCGGACAGTACGGCCTGGAGCGCTGGGAGGACGGGCGGGTCACCTCGCCGCCGCCCCCTCCCGGCGTGGCGCGGGTGCGCGCGGAACTGCCCATCCTGATCGCCTCCCTCGGCCTGCCGCTCACCGGGGACGGGGACTCGGGCGTGGGCATCGAGGACAAGGGCCGGGCGCTAGCCGTCCACACCCGGCGCGCCGCCGACCCGGAGGGGGCCCTGCGCGTGCTGCGCGAGCCGCTGGCGAAGCTCGCCGCCGAGACAGGGCTGACCGTCGAGCCGGGACGGCTGGTCATCGAGATCAGGCCCACCGGCATGGACAAGGGCCGTGCCCTCGACGCCTTCCTCGCCGAGCGCGGCGCCAGGTCGGTGCTGTTCGCGGGGGACGACCTCGGTGACCTCGCCGCGTTCGAGGCGGTGCGCCGCTCGGGGCTGCCCGGGGTGACGGTGTGCAGCGCCTCGGCCGAGGTGACCGGGCTGGCCGCGCTCGCCGACGTGGTGGTGGAGGGCCCCGCCGGGGTCGCGGCGCTCCTGTCAGCCCTGGCCGGCGCCGTCGAGGGCCGGTGAGGCCCGCCGGGAGCTCAGCGCGATCCCGGCGTACGCCAGGGCGATGAGCACGGGCACCATCAGGAAGGCCGTCCGCGTGCCGAGGCCGTCGGCGATGGCGCCGAGCGCGAACGGCCCCACGCCCACCGCGACGCTGGCCCAGATCGACGCGGTGGCGGCCGCGCGGTCCGGGCGGCCACCCGACGCGGCGATGATGCGGGAAAGGCCGAGGGGGAACTGCACGGCCACGCCGAGCCCGCTCAGCGCCAGCCCCAGGTAGCCCGCGACGGGGCCGCCGCTCAGCCAGAACACCGCCCAGCCCACCAGCGTGATCGCCAGCGCGGCCACCAGCAGGGGCGTCGGGGCGTAGCGCAGCGCCAGGCGGGCGGTGGCGAACCTGCCGACCGCGATCCCGGCGGTGAACGCCGTCAGCCCGGTCGCGGCGGCGGCGGCCGCCATGCCCGTCTGGTCGGCCAGCAGTTTGGCCGCCCACACGTTGAACAGGAACTCGGTGGCCACCAGGCAGAACAGCACCGCGCAGGCCGCGTGGAAGGGCAGGCCGAGCGGCGCCGGCGCGTTCTTCCCGGATGGCGTGGCGACGGGCGGCGCCTCCGCGGCCGGGACGTCCGCGGTCGAGGCCGAGGCGCCGATGGGTGGCGCGTCCGCGGGCGGGGCGCCGATCGGCGGGGCGTCGGCGGCGGGGAGCCGCACCCGGCCCATCACGATCAGCAGGAGCACGGCCGCGATCGGGGTGATCAGGATGCCGGCCCGCCAGCCGAGCGTGGACTGGCCGAGCACGCTGATCAGGTACGAGGCGCCGATGCCGACGGTCACTCCGACCGCGTTGGCCTCGTTGATCGCCGCGGGGCCCGCCTGGCCGTGGTGGCCGCTGAGCACCGACATGCCGACGTACAGGGTGACCGTGCCGCCGCCGCTGGCCAGACCGTAGCCGAGCAGCGTGCCGGGCAGCGCCGAGGTGAGCACCACCAGCAGCGCGCCGCAGGCCGTGGTGAACACGCCGATCCAGGTCGCGGGGCCCCGGCCGAACCGGGACACCAGCCACGGGATGACCAGGCCGGTGAGGATGCCGCCCACCGCCATGGCGGTGCCGTGCAGGCCGGCCACCGCCTGGGAGACGCCCTGGTCGATGCGCAGCAGGGGCAGGGCGGCCGACATGCCGTACAGGTAGGTGGCGAAGATGACGAGCTGGAGGTAGATGAGCCAGGTCACGCGGTCCCTGATCAGCCGGACCGGCCCGGTTTCCGAGAGCCGGGCGGACGTGGACGAACTCACAGGCCCCCCGGACGCCTCGAAACTGTACGAACAGCCTCGAACGTATCATCGGGGCGATCGCCGAGGAACGCCGGGCGAGGGGGACGGTCAGCGCTCCAGGGCGGCGAGCTGGTCGGCGAACCAGCGGCTCGGCGGGAGCGCCGTGGCCGCGGCGCGCAGCCGGGCGCCGCGCTTGGCCCGCTCCTCCACGGGCAGCTCCAGGGCCTCGTGCAGCGCGTGGGCGGTGCCCGACACGTCGTAGGGATTGACGAGCAGCGAGTCCGCGCCGAGCTCGGCGGCGGCGCCGGCCTCTCTGGACAGCACCAGGGCGCAGCGGGGGGACAGGATCGGGCCCTCCTTGGCCACGAGGTTCATGCCGTCCCTGATGGGGTTGACCAGCAGCACGTCGGCCATGCGGTACGCGGCCAGCGAGCGGGCGTAGTCGTCGTCGACGTTGAGGATCAGCGGGTCCCAGTCCTCGCTGCCGAACTCGTCCTCGATCTCGGTGGCGCAGCGCTGGACGGCCGCGGTGTACTCGCGGTACTCGGGCAGGTCGTGCCGCGAGGGATAGGCGAACGCCAGGTGGACCACCTTGCCGTGCCACTCGGGATGGTCGGTGAGGAACTGCCGGTAGGCGTACAGGCCGCGCACGATGTTCTTGGACAGCTCGGTGCGGTCGATGCGCACGATCAGCTTGCGGTCGCCCACGCGCTCGCGCAGCGCGTGCATGTGGGACTCGACGTCCGGCTCCAGCGCCCTGGCCCACAGCGCGTCGCCGTCCACCCCGAGGGCGTGCACGCCGATGTGGGTGGTGCGGCCCTCGTACGTCACGGTGCGCGCGGCCCGGTCGACCTGCGCGCCGAGCAGGGCCTCGCAGCAGTCCATGAACGACGCCGCCCAGCGCCCGGCGAGGAACCCCGCGTGGTCGGCGGCGAGGATGCCGGACAGCAGCTCGGCCGCGATGTCGTCCGGCAGCAGCGAGAAGTATTCGGGCGGGGCCCACGGGGTGTGGGAGAAGTGGCCGATGCGAAGGTCGGGGCGTTCCACGCGGAGCATCGCCGGGGCGAGGGTCAGGTGGTAGTCCTGGATCATCACCCGGGCGCCGTGCGCGGCCTCCTCGGCCAGGGCCAGGGCGAACGCGGCGTTGTAGTCGCGGTAGGAGTCCCACTCGCGGCGGAAGCGCATGTCGAAGTGCGGAGAGTTGGGAATGTCGTACAGCAGGTGGTTGACGAACCACAGGGTCGAGTTGGCCACCGCGTTGTAGGCGCGGTGGAACGTCGCGGGCGGGATGTCCAGCATGCGGACGGCCCCGGTGTCGTACCCGGCGTGGTCCAGGCGCCCGCTCGGCGCGCGGCGCACCGCGCCGCGGTCGCCGTCGGACAGCGCGGCGCACACCCACAGCACATCGGAGGCCTTGGCGACCTCCTGCAGGCCCGACACCATGCCGCCCCCACCGCGGCGTAGCGTCAGCGTGCCGTCATCCGCGAGGATGAAGGACACGGGACCTCGGTTCGAGGCCAGCAGAACAGTATTCATCCGACATCACCACTCCTCGTCCGCCGTGTGGCGGTCGTCCCTCGCCGTTCCTCTCCGCTGCGCAGCGCGCGTGGCCGCCGGGGTCAATAAAATTTACGCCCCCCATAAGATGGGCGGGTGGCCAGGCGCGGACATCGCACGGGTGGTCGGAAGGGACTCCGGCATGGTGCTTGACGACAGGACAGAAGAGCTGGCCCGTGCCGCCGCCCAAGGTGACCACCGCTCGCTGGGAGAGCTTCTCCGCCGTGTCGAGCCCGAAGTGCTGCGCCACTGTGCCCGGCTCCTGCCCTACCACCAGGACGCGGAGGAGGCTAGCCAGGATACGTTGCTGGCGGTGGCGCGCAACATCGCCCGGTTCGAGGGCAGGGCCCGTTTCTCCACCTGGTTGCACATCGTGACGGCCAACTGCGCCCGCACCACCTACCGCGCGCTGAAGCGCCGCGCGGCCGAGCAGGCGTCCGAGGAGCTGCCGCAGACCCGGGCCGATCCCCGGCGGGTCAGCGTGATCGCGGGATCGCGGCTGGACCTTCTGGACGCGATGGAGGCCCTGGAGGCGGACAAACCGGACCTGGCGCAGGCGTTGGTCTTACGTGACTTCTGCCAGCTGGACTACAACGAGGTCGCCGAGCAGCTGGGCATCCCTCTCGGCACCGCCAAGTCACGCATCCACCAGGCGAGAAAGTACGTCCAGGCGGCCCTCGGCGAGGCCTACGGCGGCTCGTACTGACCGGCTCTCCCGACCCCTCAGCCACCCCGGCGGCGCGTCTCGTTGATTGAGACGGCTGGTCAGGGGCATTGGGGTCCGAGGTAGAGTTCTATTGACCTGCGTCCGGCCCTGTTGCCGGACAGGTTCTACAAGTGCATATGCGCTCATCCAGAGGGGTGGAGGGACCGGCCCTGCGAAGCCCCGGCAACCCTCCCGGCTGTGGTCGTACGCGTCTCCGAACGACGCACTGAAGACCAACTCAGACCAGCCGGGACAGGTGCCAATTCCGGCCCGCGACCAAGGTGGTCGACGGGCGCAGATGAGGGGAAGGCCTCTTTTCATGGTGCTCGCAACCGCTGAGAGAACGACCGCAGTCGACTTCGGACCCGCCGTCGCCCTGTCCTGCCGCGAATGCGGCACCCGCTATCCACTCGGCCCGAGCTTCGCCTGTATCGAGTGTTTCGGGCCACTCGAAGTGGCTTACACCTGGACCACCCCCGGCGACGGCCCCGCCGACATCCCGACCCGCCGGCAGATCGAGGCGGGCCCGCCCAGCATCTGGCGCTACCGCTCGCTGCTGCCGGTGCCGTCCGACGTCCTGACCAAGCGCAACCTGGCCCCGGGGTGGACCCGGCTGGTCAAGGCCGACAACCTCGCCCGTGAGCTCGGCCTGCGCAGCCTGCACGTCAAGGACGACTCCGGCAACCCCACCCACTCGTTCAAGGACCGGGTCGTGGCGATCGCCCTGGAGGCGGCGCGCACCTTCGGCTTCACCACCCTGTCCTGCTCCTCCACGGGCAACCTCGCGGGCGCCGTCACCGCCGCGGCGGCGCGGGCCGGGCTGGACGCCTGCGTGTTCATCCCGGCCGACCTCGAAGAGGCCAAGATCGTCATGGCCTCGGTGTTCGGCGGCAAGCTGGTGGGCATCGAGGGCAACTACGACGACGTCAACCGCTTCTGCTCCGAGCTCATCGGCGACCCCATCGGCGAGCGGTGGGGGTTCGTCAACGTGAACCTCCGGCCGTTCTACGGCGAGGGCTCCAAGACCCTGGCCTTCGAGATCGCCGAGCAGCTCGGCTGGCGGATCCCCGACCAGATCGTGATCCCCATCGCCTCCGGCTCCCAGCTCACCAAGGTCGACAAGGGCTTCCAGGAGCTGATCAAGCTCGGCCTGGTCGAGGACAAGCCCTACAAGATCTTCGGGGCGCAGGCCGAGGGGTGCTCGCCGGTCTCCGCGGCGTACAAGGCGGGCCGCGACACCGTCCAGCCGGTCAGGCCGGACACCATCGCCAAGTCCCTCGCCATCGGGAACCCCGCCGACGGGCCGTACGTCCTCGACATCGCCCGCCGCACCGGGGGCGCGGTGGAGGACGTCACCGACGCTGAGATCGTGGACGCCATCCGGCTGCTGGCCCGCACCGAGGGCATCTTCGCCGAGACGGCGGGCGGGGTGACCGTCGGCGTGCTGCGCAAGCTCACCGAGAACGGCGTCCTGGACCCCGACGCCGAGACGGTGGTGCTCAACACCGGTGAGGGCCTGAAGACCCTGGACGCGGTCTCCGCGCACGCCAGGCCGACCGCCGTCATCAGACCGTCTCTCAACGCATTCCGTACGGCAATCGCGGACAACTCCTGAAAGGTCGAGGTAAATGAGCGTTTCTGTACGGATTCCGACGATTCTCCGTACCTACACCGATGGTGCGTCGGAGGTGAACGGTGAAGGGGGCACCCTTCGCGAGGTGTTGCAGAAGCTGGACGCCGACTTCCCCGGAATCGGGGCGCGCATTCTGGACGAAACGGGCAAGATCCGTCGTTTTGTCAACGTGTATGTCGGAGAAGAGGACGTCCGTTTCGCGGATGGTCTGGACACCGTGACGCCCGAGGGCGCGAGCATCTCGGTTATCCCCGCTGTGGCCGGAGGCTGACTCTCCGCGACGTTGCACCGCCCGTGCGCCCGCAGGACGCACGGGCGTTCGCGTGTCTTGGGCCCCCCATCAGCCCGGCTATCATAAAAGAAGTGCATAGCCCCACAGTCTCGTAGTGCAATTGTCAACCAACTAAAGTCCGGCAAAAAAGAGTCGCGTCGTGCCGACAGCGAACGTCAAGACTCAGTTTGCTGATTGACTCTGTTGCGCCAACCCTCGTCACAGGTATGGTCGATAACGATCGACGTGGCCGAGAGTTCGCATGAAGACTCGGCTCCGAAGGTCACGGACCCCGCGGAGGAGTGGGCGGGGTCCGGAGCCCAGCAAGAGGAGTCGGAAAGTGGCGCAGGGCACCGTCAAATGGTTTAACGCGGACAAGGGCTACGGCTTCATCGCGGTAGACGGTGGTAAGGACGTTTTTGTCCACTACTCAGCGATCCTGGCCGAGGGATACAGGTCGCTCGAACAGGGCCAGCGAGTGGAGTTCGAGATCACACAGGGCCAGAAGGGCCCGCAGGCGGAGTCGGTACGCACGGTGTGACACCGGGCCGGCACCGTCCGGTCGCCGACGGAGGCCCGCTGATTCTCCCATTCGGCAGGCGCGGAGGTTCGGCCCGTCGCCCGATGCGGCGGCCGAACCTTTCGTCATGTCACGTGCTTCGCTCCCGTCGCGGATGAGGCAGCGTCCAATATTCCGCATACGGTCGGGGAAATCCGTGCGCCGCCCAGGTCATAGGGGTTGCCGCTTGCACTCGACAGGGTAGAGTGCTAAACAGTTCGTTGGCACTCTCACGTCGGGAGTGACAACCTGGGATCGAGGCGATGGGGCCTGCCGATCCACGGCGACAGGTGTCGTGGTGGCGCGGGTCTACATGCCGTCGCGGGCGTCGACTCGATCCGCTGCACGCCACCCTGTATCTGGGAGGTCTAGCCGTATGGCAGCCAAGATGATCGCGTTCAATGAGGACGCCCGGCGCGGTCTCGAGCGCGGTATGAACCAGCTCGCCGACGCCGTCAAGGTGACCCTGGGTCCCAAGGGCCGGAACGTCGTGCTGGAGAAGAAGTGGGGCGCTCCCACCA
>NZ_JBHSRF010000103.1:0-27000 GCF_042658925.1 Sphaerisporangium aureirubrum | reverse complement strand
GCATCCCGGAGTCCTTCAAGGTCCTCATCAAGGAAATGCAGTCGCTGTGCCTCAACGTCGAGGTCCTCTCCAGCGACGGCATGTCCATCGAGATGCGCGACACCGACGACGACGTCTTCCGCGCGGCGGAGGAGCTCGGCATCAACCTGACCCGGCGTGAACCGAGCAGCGTCGAAGAGATCTGATCGCATCACGACGACGACGGGCAGGCCCGGCTCACGGCTGATCACCGCGCGCCGGCCACCCGTCCTCGCGAGGCATCGCGTACCGGGACCTCGTCGTATGGTCGGAAAGATGACAGGACACACGAGGGTCACCCTGGTTCAAGGTGACATCACCGAACAGCAGGTCGACGCCGTCGTCAACGCCGCGAACTCCTCACTTCTCGGCGGCGGCGGGGTGGACGGCGCGATCCACCGTCGCGGCGGCCCGGAGATCCTCGACGCGTGCCGGCACCTGCGCGCGTCGCTCTACAGAAAAGGGCTCCCGCCAGGCCAGGCCGTCGCGACCACCGCGGGCAATCTCCCCGCCCGCTCGGTGATCCACACCGTCGGCCCGGTCTACTCCGCGAAGGAGGACCGCTCTGATCTGCTGGCCTCGTGTTACCGCGAGTCGCTACGCGTCGCCGACGAACTGGAGGCCGCCACCGTGGCCTTCCCCGCCATCTCCACCGGCATCTACCGATGGCCCATGACAGACGCCGCGCACATCGCGATCACCACCGTCCACGCCACACCGTCCCAGGTACAGGAAGTACGTTTCGTCCTTTTCGACGCCGAGGCCTACACCGTGTTCGAGCAGGTCCTCGCCACGGCGGAACGACCGGGAACCTAGCCCGCGGCGTCACGGGCGCAAGGGAAGGTGGAGGACGAAGCGGGCGCCGTGGGGGCTGTCTTGGATGGTCAGGGTGCCGTTGTGGGATTCGGCTATTTGGCGGGCTATGGGGAGCCCTAGGCCTAGGCCGCCGGCCTCGCGGCTGCGGGCGGTGTCCAGGCGGGTGAAGCGGTGGAAGACGGTCTCTCGCTGGTCGGGGGGGATTCCGGTGCCGTCGTCTTGGATCTCCAGTTCGGCTATGGGGGGGTGGCGGCGGAGGGTGACGGTGATTGTGGAGGTGGCGTGGCGTTGGGCGTTCTGGAGGAGGTTGCGGGTCAGGTGGGTCAGTTGGGTGCGGTCGCCTTGGACGATCACGCCGGGAGGGAGGTGCTGGACGAGTCGGCCGCGGATCTGGTGGGTCTTCAGTTCTGTGGCCACCAGGGCTCCCAGGTCGATCGGCTGACGCTCCAAGGGGGCGCCTACGTCGAGGCGGGTGAGGGTGAGGAGGTTGGCGGCTATGGACTGGAGGCGTTCCACGCTGGGGAGGACGGCGTCGCAGAGTTTGGGGAGGTCGGTGTCGTCGGGGGCCAGGAGGGCGGCTTCCATCTGGGTGCGGATGGCGGTGATGGGGGTGCGGAGTTCGTGGGAGGCGTCGGAGCAGAAGCGGCGCTGTTGCTCCAGGACGTCCTCCAGGCGGTCCAGGGTCTGGTTGACGCTCCTCGCCAGGCGGTAGATCTCGTCCTTGGGGGTGGGGACGGGGACGCGGCGGCCGAGGTCGGTGCTGCGGATGTGGTCGAGCTGGGTGCGGATGGCGTCCACGGGACTCAGGGATCGGGCCACGGTGTGGCGGGCGCCGTAGGCCACGGCGGTCACGAAGACGGCGGTGCCGGCGATCAGGAGGGCGATCACGCCGGGGTACACGTAGAACGGGAGGACCGGGGCGGCGCTGTAGATCGTCCAGTTCCCGTCGCGGTACACCTGCTGGGCGACGACGATGTGGCACCGGCCGGAGTCCAGGACGGAGCCACAGACGACGGCGCTGGCCACGCGGTTGGGGCTCTCGGGGATGAAGCTCGCCATGGGCGGCTTGTTCTGCAGTTCCCTGGTCGCGGCGACCACGCGGCCCTGGGGGTTCACGACCTGGACGGGGCGGACCAGGTCCCGCGGGATGGGCGGGAGCGGGTTGACGAACTCGCCCCGGTCGACGTAGTACGCGGTCAGTTCGCCCACGGCCGCCACCTCTTTGGTGAGGTTCTGGGTCTCCAGCCGGTCCAGGGTGAACAGCATGACGATGGAGAACACGATGCAGAGCAAACCCACCGCCACGCCGGTGAACAACGTCAGGCGGCCTCTGATCGAACGGTTTTCCAGCATGACGTCCCCGTTCCAGGTGCCCGGACCCTGGGCGCCCTAAGACGCGGCGCGTCCCGCCCGTGGTGATCTCCTCTCCCGCCGAGGGTGCCGGCCAGGCCGAGCACGGTGCCGATGGGTCGAGCCTACGGGCGCCCGCTGACCAGGGGAAACGTGGCACACCTGTTCGTGGATGACGCCGCGGTCGCCGGTGATCCCGGGTCACGCCGCAGGAGACTTGATCCACTCTGCGCGAGGCTCCATGCACCTTTACCACGACCAAAACCCCTACGACGCCAACGGCGACGACATCACCGGACTCACCCCCGTCGACACCACCGGCTGGACCCAGACCCTCCTGTCCACCCAGTCCGGCACCGTGACCGGCTGAGACAGGGCACACCACGAAGGACCCCGGGGGAACACCCGGGGTCCTTCGCCGCGCGCGATATCGCCCCGGGAAAAGTAGGTTTGGGGAGGGGTCCAGCCGAAGCTTTTGGGGAGAGCCAATGGAGTTACGGCTCCTGGGTCCGGTTGAGGTGTGGAGCGGCGGGCGGCAGGTACCTCTGGGGGGTGGGAAACCGCGGGCGCTGCTCGCCGCGCTGTTGCTGGACGCGCGGCGGGTGGTCACCGTCGAGCGGCTCATCGAGGCGGTCTGGCAGGACGATCCGCCGGCGACGGCGCGCGGGGTGCTGCAGACCTATGTCGCCTCGCTGCGGCGGGCGTTCGCCGACGCGGGGCTGCCGGGGGTCATCGTGTCGCACCGGGTGGGCTACTCCGCCGAGGTCCCGCCGGAGGCGCTGGACAAGGACGTGTTCGAACTGCTCGTCGAGCGGGGACGGCGGGCGGCCCGTGATGGCGGGCACCGGGAGGCGGGGGGCGCGTTCCGGGAGGCCCTGGCGTTGTGGCGGGGGCCCGCGCTCGGCGGGGTCGGCGACGACTTCCTGCGCGTGGAGGCGGCCAGGCTGGAGGAGCTGCGGCTCGGGGTGATGGAGGAGCGGATCGCGGCCGACCTGGCGGCAGGGCTGGACGACGGGCTGATCGACGAGCTCACCGAGCTGGTCGCGGCGCATCCGGCACGCGAGCGGCTGCGCCGTGACCTGATGGTGGCGCTGTACCGGGCGGGACGGCAGGCGGACGCGCTCGCGGTGTACCAGCGGGGCAGGCGGGTGCTGGTCGAGGAGCTGGGCATCGAGCCGGGACCGGAGCTGCGGGCGGCCCACCAGTCCGTGCTGCGGTCCGATCCCGCGCTGCTCGGCACGGCCACGGCTCCCCCGCCCCGGCAGCTGCCGTCCCCGCCGCCCGACTTCACCGCGCGCGACGCGGAGGTCGCGGAGTTGCGCGACCGTCTCACCAGGCCGGACGCCGTGCCGGTGTGCGTGATCTTCGGGCCGGGCGGCGTCGGCAAGTCCGCCCTGGCGCTGCGCGCCGCGCACGAGATCGCGCACGTCTACCCCGACGGCCAGTTGCACGTCGAGCTGCGCGGCACCACCGAGGCGCCCGCCACCCCGCTGGAGGTCCTCGGCCGCCTGCTGCGCGAGCTGGAGCCCGGCACGTCGCCGCCCGGCACGCTGGAGGAGTGCGCCGCCCGCTACCGCACGCTGCTGGCCGACCGCCGCAAGCTGGTCGTCCTGGACGACGCCGCCACCGAGCGCCAGGTCCGGCCGCTGCTGCCGGGCGCCCGGGGCTGCGGGGTGATCGTCACCTCCCGCAACCGGCTGGCGGGCCTGGCGGGCGCCGCGGTGCTCGACCTCGGCCTGTTACCCGACCAGGACGGCCTGCGGCTCCTCGGGCAGGTGGCCGGCGACGACCGGGTCGCCGGCGATCCGGAGGCGGCGCGCCGCGTCGTGCGGCAGTGCGGCGGCCTGCCGCTGGCGTTGCGCATCGCCGGGGCCAGGCTGGCCTCGCGCCGCCAGTGGTCGGTGGCCCGGCTGGCCGACCGGCTGGCCGACGAGCAGCGCAGGCTGGACGAGCTGGCCGTCGGGGACCAGGAGGTGCGGGCCGGCATCGCCCTCAGCTACGACCTGCTGCCGCCCGAGGCCAGGGCCGCGCTGCGCCGCCTCGGCCTGCTCGGCCTGCCGTACTTCCCGGTGTGGGTGTCGGCGGCGGCCATGGAGACCGGCCTGGACGAGGCCGAGCGGGTGCTGGACCACCTCGTGGACGCCTCCCTGGCGAGCGTGGTGGACACCGACGCGACCGGCAGGACCCGCTACCGGCTGCACGACCTGATCCGGCTGTTCGCCCGGGAGCGCGCGCAGGCCGAGGAGCCCGAGCCCGAACGCACGGCGGTAGTCCGCAGGGTGCTCGGCGGGTGGCTGTGGCTGGTCGAGCTGCTCAGCGAGGCCGTGCCCACCGGGGCGATCCCGATGCGCGCCACCCTCGGCCTGGCCCGGCCGGTGGACGCCGAGGTGGCGCGGATGGCGCTCGCCGACCCGCACGGCTGGTTCCGCGGCGAGGAGGAGGCGCTGATCGTCGCGGTGGAGCTGGCGGCGGCGATGGACCTCGACGACATCGCCGTGGAGCTGGCCGCCGCGTTGTCGTCGGTGGCCTTCGAGGGCAGCCAGTACGTCTTCGACAACCCGTTCGCGGCCTGGCACCGCACGCACGAGGCCGCGCTGGCGGTGGCGCGGCGGACCGACAACGCCCTCGGCGAGGCGACGCTGCTCGCCGGGCTCGGCCACCTGTACTACGAGCGCGACCACTACGCCGAGTCCCGCGAGTACCTCAGCCAGGCGCTGTCGCTGTTCCGCTCCGCGCGCGACGCCCGGGGCGAGGCCGCCACGCTCGCCGCCCTCGGCGCCGCCTGCCGCGAACAGGGATACCTGCCGGAGGCGCTGCACTTCCTGGGCCGGGCGAGCCGGTTGTGGACCGGCCTCGCCGACCCGGCGGCCCTGGCGCACGTCACGCGGCTGGCGGGCAGCGTGCACCTGGAACGCGGGGACTACCCGGCGGCCTGGGCCGACCTGACCGCCGCGCTGGCGCTGTACGAGGAGGCGGGCAGCCGCAGGGGCGAGGGGCTGACCGTGCGCACCATGTCCCTGTACCACCGCGCCCGGGGCGAGCACGCGCGGTCGCAGGAGCTGGCCGAGCGCGCGCTGGCTGTCTTCCGCGAGCTGGGCGACCGGCTGATGGAGGCGTACTGCATGCGTTCGCTGGCCAAGACCCGGACGCGGCTCGGCCGGTTCGACGTGGCCCGCCGGGACCTCACCGAGGCGCTCGCCGTGACCCGCACCCTCAACGACCGCTGGGGCGAGGCGTGCACGCTGCGCACGCTCGGCGAGCTCGACCTGGCCGAGGGGCGGCTCTACCAGGCGAGGAGCCGCCTGACGGAGTCGCTGGCGCTGTGGGAGACGCTGCGGGCCACGCTGTTCCGCGCCCGCACCCTGCGCGACCTGGCCGGGGTGCACGAGGCGCTCGGCGAGGACGTCGCCGCCAAGACGGCCAGGACCGAGGCCATGGAGATCTTCCGGCTGCACGAGGCGCGGGAGTACCGCGAGCTCGGCGGCTGAGCGGTTACAGCGTTCTTGGATCGCGCCGCCGCATCATGGACGGCGGCGTCTCACCTGGAGCCGTCCCTGGAACCATCTGTGGAGGGCTCGCATGCCGGAGATCGTGCTCCTGTCGGACCCGCGGATCGCCGAGGTGCCGGTGAAGGAGTGCGGCGAGCCGTTGGTGGACCTGCGCACCCTGGGGGCCGTCCTGGTGGACCTGCGCCTCGCCGACGCCGAAGGCGTGTTCGCGCACGTACGGCTGAGCGTGGCGGACCGCCTGATCGCCGCGCAGACCCGGCTGCCCCGGGACCTGCGCCTGCTGGTCGTGGAGGGATACCGCCCGGCCGCTTTGCAGCACCGGTACTTCACCGGGTCGGTGGCCGCGCACCTGGCGGAGAATCCCGGGTGGGACGAGCGGCGGGCCTACCTGGAGGCCAGCAGGTACGTCTCGCCGCCCGAGGTGGCCCCGCACGTCAGCGGGGGCGCGGTGGACCTGACGCTGTGCACCGCCTCCGGCGAGGAGCTGCCGATGGGCACGCAGGTCAACGCCACCCCGCCGGAGAGCGACGAGGCGTGCTACACCGCCTACCCCGGCGTCTCCGCCGAGGCGCGCCGCAACCGCGACACCCTCGGGGCCGCGCTGGCGTCCGCGGGTTTCGTCAACTACCCCACCGAGTGGTGGCACTGGTCCTACGGCGACCGTTACTGGGCCTTCACGACGGGCGCCCGTTTCGCCCGCTACGGCATGAGGAGCGGATGACGGGGGGTCGAACTCGCGGTGAACGCTGGGGAATCGCGGCCACCTCCCGCCTGAAGTGCGCGTCTTCTCGGTGACCTGCGCCGAGGGAGATGCTGATGATCGCCGGGAAGCTGTGGAGACGCGGACTAGTGGTGGCCCTGGTGGTGGGCCTGGCCGGGACGGGTGCCGCCGCCGAGGCCGGGGCCGGGGTGCGCAAGCCTGCCAAGGCGGGGGACGTCAACGGGGACGGACGCGTCGACGTCATCGCCGGGGTCCACCTGCTCAAGGCCAAGGGGAGGAGCGACGCCGGTGGGGTGGCCGTCTATCTCGGCGGGGCGAGGAAGGTGTCGGGGGTGGCGCGGGTCGTCACGCTCGGCAGGACCATGAGCGGGGAGAACCTCGGGCGGGTGCTCGCCACGGGCGACTTCGACAGGGACGGGTACGCCGACGTGCTGGCCTCGGCGCGCGAGAAGCTCGTGGTGTTCCGCGGGTCGCGGAGCGGGTTGCGGGGTACCGGCGCCAGGGTGATGTCCTGGCCGGTCACCGCGCCCGCGATGGCCGCCGCGGACTTCGACGGGGACGGGTACTGGGACGTGGCCGTCGCCGGCGTCAGGCAGGTCGTGGTGCTGCGCGGGAGCAGGACGGGGCTGCGGACGGGACAGCGGCTCGCCGACGGGGCGCCGGGGTTCGGGGCGAGGCTCGCCGCGGGGGACGTCACCGGGGACGGGCGGCCCGATCTGGTGGTCACCGAGGACCGCCCGACCCCGGCCGACCCCGTCGAGACGCGGCGGATCACCGTCGTGCCCGGCGCGCGGGCGGGCCTGTCGATGCGCGCCGCCTGGTCGATCGGCCCGGTGGAGCGGGCCGCGCGCGACCTCGCCGTCGGGGACGTCGACGGGGACCGCAGGGCCGACCTCGTCCGCGTCACCGCCACCGAGGCGGACGAGCCGGTGTTCCGGGTGGTCGTCCAGCTCAGCCGGGGGAACGGGTTCGGCGCGGCGCGCGAGCTGCGGTACGACTCCTCCCCGTCCAACGTCGCGCTCGGGGACGTGACCGGGGACGGCCGGGCCGACCTCGCCGTGCACCTCGCCACGGACGGCGACCACGACCGGGCCGTGCTGCACGCCGGCACCGCCGCCGGTGTGAGCGCGCGGCCGATCCGGGAGTTCGAGCACGCCACCTACGAGACCAGGTACGGCACGACGCTGCGCCTCGCCGACGTGCGCGGGGACTCCCGCGCCGACGTCGTCGCGGGCCTGCCCGGGGTGTACGGGACCGGCGAACTGGAGGTCCTGCCCGGCGGCCGGCGCGAGGGCGCGCAGCGGCTCCGCCTCACGGGACAGAGCGGCCTCGGCTGGAGCCAGCCCTCCTGACCGTCCCGCCGGGAGGGTGCCCCCGCCGCGGGGGCGGGGGCACCGGGCCGGGTCAGTGACTCTTCACGGCCACGACGGTGTACGGGGTGGTGGGGGTGGGGGTCGTGCTGAAGCGGGCGTTGGGGAGGTAGAGGCGGTCGTGGTACGGGGCGACCGTGGTGGGGACGTCGAAGCGGGGGTCGGTCAGCTTGCGGACCACCGTGCCGGTGGTGGCGCGGCGGTCCAGGCGCAGGGACGTCAGGGTGTTGAGGCGGTTCTGCACCACGTGCAGGGTGCGGCCCTGGAGCAGGAGGCCGTCGCCGTTGGTGAGGATCTCGGTGCCGAGGTCGACCAGGGTGGCCACGCCGGTCTTCGGGTCGACGCGGAACAGCTTGCCGGTGCTGGACTGGATGACCAGCAGGGCCTTGTGGTCGGGGGTCCCGGCGATGCCGTTGGCGTTGATGCCGGTCGTGTAGACGAGGTCGCCGGTGAGCGGGATGCTCACGGCGGCGGCGGGGAGGGATCCGTGGCGGCCGAGGGGCAGCTTGTACAGCACGGGGTTGGTGGAGTCGGTGAAGTACGCGGCGTCGCGGGTGAGCACCACGTCGTTGACGAAGGAGGTGCCGGTGGCGAGCTGGTAGCTCTTGAGGACCGCGCCGGTCCGGGAGTCGATCACCCGGGCGTCGCCGCCGGTGCCGCCGGCCACGAACAGGCGGCCCCGCTTGTCGATCTTGAGGCCGAGGGACGGGGTGCCGGGACCGGTAGTGATGATCTCGCCCTGGCCGGTGCGCAGGTCGGCGCGGTAGATGGAGCCGGTCGCGCGGGACCCGAAGTACGCGGCGGGGCCGGGTCCGATCGCGATGCCTTCCGGCTGCCAGCCGTCCGGGAGGGAGAACTCGGTGGGGAAGGGCTTGCTCACGGAGGCGGGGGCCATGGTCGCGGGGCCGGACTCGGCCACCGCGGCGACCGGGGCTCCCACCAGCACGACCAGTAACCCTGCCAAGAAAGCTGCGCGCTTCATCGGAGAACATCCCATCTGTCTCGAGTGCGGGGACTAACCGAGATGCCCGTAAGGGCAATCGATTTAACGAACGGCGCCCGCCCGTCGTGCCCCGCGGGAGGCGAAACCGCCGGATCGGACGCGCCGCCCGCGCCGTGGGCACGGGCGGCGCGTCCGGGGTCAGGGCGCGTCGAGGACGGGAATCAGTTGCTCCTCCTCGTACGCCAGATGGGCTTCCAGTTCGGCCACGAGCCGGTCGACCTCGGCGAGCACCAGGGACGGGTCGCCGCCCGGGGTGGTGACGAGCCCGCGCAGCTCGCCGGCGATGACGGCGATCTTCTCGTGCTCCCGGTGGAGCCGGTCCAGGGTGGGGAGCAGACCGGGGTCCCGGCGGCCGAGGGCGGCGAACATGCCGTTGTCCTCGCCGGTGTGGTGGTAGTGCAGGCCCGCGCAGAAGGTCAGGCAGTTCACCCGGAGCTGGGCGCCGATGCCGGGGCCCGACTCGGCGACCTCCTTACGGATCAGGGCGAGTTCGCGGCGGAACGCGTCATGGATCCGTTTGAGCGTCTCGCCCCACGACGCGCCGGCCGGCGGGCCGGGGACGGTCTGCCGGAGGGCGACGACGGGCAGGACACGGGTGGTCTTGGCCTGGTAGGCGGCCCAGCCGGGGTCGGCCTCCGCGGCGCGGGCGAAGACCTGGTCGCGTTCCTCGCCCGTCAGGACGGTGGCGGTGGCCTCGTACGTGAAGAGCCCGTCCTCGACGGTGACGGCGGGGTCCGCCACCAGGTTGTGGTACCAGGCCGGGTGTCTGGGGGCGCCGCCGGCCGAGGCGATGACGAGGATGCGCTCCCCGCCGTCGGGAAGATAGCCGAGGGGCGTCGTGTGCCGGGCGCCCGAGCGGGCACCGGTGGTGGTGAGCAGGATCAGGCGGGCACCCTCGAAGGGGCCGCCGACCTGCCCGGCGTTGGCACGGAACTCGTCGATGACCTGCTGGTTGAAATCGATCGGCATTCGCTGCTTTCTTCTCCAGTCGATGATTCACGCGGGTGATTCACACGGTGACGATGTGGAGAGGAAAGAGGGCGGGGCTCTGGCCCGCCGGGCGATCAAGCCGCGGCCGGGTACCCCACTCGCTCGTGGCCCAAGGCCGACCCGGCAGTCACGGTACTCACCCTAGCGCCGCGAGACCCGTACCGCCAAGATCAGGCCACCCGGCGCGCGACCCGCAGCTCGGCCATGTAGCGCTTGACGATGTGGCCGCCGTGACGTCCGTCGATCAGGGCCGTGACGCAGTCCAGCAGCCCGGCGCGGTCGTCCGGGGGGAGGGCCCGGTGGCCGGAGTAGGTGTTCAGCACGTCCACGTACTGGGCGGTCGTGTACGGCACGTCCCACTCGCAGCGGTGGAAGGCCGCCGGGCCGAAGCGGTCCGAGGCGTCGATCTCGGCGCCGTCGTGCGGGATGTCCGCCGCGGCGGACGGGCGCAGTCCCGGTGGGGTGGCCGGGTCGAAGCGCTCGTAGCAGTCCTGCACCGCGGCGAAGAAGTCCGCGGTGCCGCCGGCGACGTGGTGGGTGGCGATCGTGGCCAGCGCGCCGCCGGGACGCAGCGCGGCGGCCGACTTGGCGACGCGCACGGCCGGGTCGATCCAGTGGAACGCCGTGGCGGAGACCACCGCGTCGAAGGGCCGCTCGGGCAGCGGCCAGTCCTCGAACGCCGCGGTCACGACCTCGGCCGAGGGGAAGGCGGCGAGGTTGCGGCGCGCGACCCGGGCCATCGCCGGGCCGAGCTCCACGGCGACGATCTCGCACCCCCGCTCGGCCAGCGGCAGCGTGGCCTGTCCGGTGCCGCAGCCGATCTCCAGCACCCGGCGTCCCGGGCCGATCCCGGCCAGCTCGGCGAGGGCGTCGAACAGCTCCGGGGGGTAGGCCGGGCGGGCCCGGTCGTACAGCTCGGCGTCCTCGTCGAAGATCTGGCGCAACGTCACCCGGTCGTCCTCGCTCATGATCGAAGACTACTCACGGCCCCGTGCGGCCGGGAAACGATTTACTCCGCGCAAGTGAGAATGGGAGTTTTTCAGGTAGGTTTGCGGGAATTCATCGCGCCCCACTTTTCATCACAAAAGCGGCCAATATCCTGCGCAATCGCCAAACAACCTATTCTTCGAGGCATGCTAGGCAAGTGGTGACACACCAGATAGCGCCAGCGGACCTGGGGGACGAGCAGACGGCGTCGCCGCTGCTGGAGCGCATCCGCCGGGGCGTCATCGGGGACGACGAGACGCTCCACGGGCCCTACGGGCCCCGCCGCATAACCTACGCCGACTACACCGCCTCGGGCAGAGCGCTGGACTTCATCGAGGACTTCATCCGCGACCGAGTGCTCCCTCGTTACGCCAACACGCACACGGAAAGCTCCGGCACGGGATTACAGACCGGCCGATTGCGCGAGGAGGCCAGAAAGGTCATCCACGACGCCGTGGGCGGCGGGCCGGACGATCTGGTCGTCTTCTGCGGCTCCGGGGCCACCGCGGCCGTCAACAAGCTCATCGGGATGCTCGGGCTGCGCCTCCCCGACGGCCTCGACCGCCGCCACGGGCTGGCCGCGCGGATCCCGGAGGCGGAGCGGCCGGTGGTGTTCGTCGGGCCGTACGAGCACCACTCCAACGAGCTGCCGTGGCGGGAGACCATCGCCGACACGGTCGTCATCGGCGAGGACCGGCACGGGCACATCGACCTGGACGAGCTGCGCGCCCGGCTCGTACGCCACGCGGGACGGCCGCTCATCGGGAGCTTCTCGGCCGCGTCCAACGTGACCGGGATCCTGTCCTGCACCGGCGAGGTCTCCGCGCTGCTGCACGAGCACGGGGCGCTGGCGCTGTGGGACTACGCGGCGGCCGGGCCGTACGTGCCGATCAGGATGGGACCGAGCGCGCCCGGCCGGGGCGACCACAAGGACGCCGTCTTCCTGTCCCCGCACAAGTTCGTCGGCGGCCCGCAGACCCCCGGCGTGCTGGTGGTGCGCCGCGAGCTGGTCCGCAACCGGGTGCCGACCGCGCCGGGCGGCGGCACCGTCCTGTTCGTGGGCCCCGGGGGCCACCGCTACCTGGACGACCCGGTCGCCCGCGAGGAGGGCGGCACCCCCGCCATCGTCGAGTCGATCCGCGCCGGCCTGGTGTTCGGCCTCAAGCAGGCCGTCGGCACCGACGTCATCCAGGCCCGCGAGGAACACCACTGGCGCCGCGCCCTGGCCCGCTGGACCCGCAACCCCGGCATCGACATCCTCGGCGACCTCCACACCCCCCGCCTCCCCATCGCCTCGCTCCGCATCCGCTCCGGCGACCTGTTCCTCCACCACAACTACGTCGTCGCGCTCCTGAACGACCTGTTCGGCATCCAGGCCCGCGGCGGCTGCTCCTGCGCCGGCCCCTACGGCCACCGCCTGCTGGACATCGACGACGCACGCTCCGAGGAGTTCCGCACCGAGATCACCCACGGCTGCGAGGGCATCAAACCCGGCTGGGTCCGCCTCAACTTCAACTACTTCATCTCCGGCACCGTCCGCGACTACCTGATCGACGCCGTCGACCTCCTCGCCACCGCCGGCCATCGCCTGCTCCCCGACTACCGCTTCACCCCCGCCACCGGCCTCTGGCGCCACCGCGGCTCCCCCGCCGCCCCACCCCTGAGCCTGTCCGACCTCCGCTACGACGCACCCCTCTCCCCCGGCCGCCACGACCCCGTCGGCGAACACGTCCTGGCGGACCAGCTCGCCCAGGCCCGCGCCATCCTGGCCGCCCGCCCCGACGACCTGGACCCCCGTCCCCCCGGCCTCCCCGCCGACTTCGAACGCCTCCGCTGGTTCCCCCTGCCCGCCGCCTGCGTCAGCGGCTGACGCCGGTCGCCCGGCGCCGCGGGTCTCGACGGCCACGGCCCTCCGGCGCCTGACCGGGACCAGAGTGTGAGATCAACCGTGCGCTGACAGGCAAAGGCCGTGCGCTGGTGATCAATGACGAATCATCGGATCAAAGTACCAATTAAGTGCGCCACAAAAGAGATCCGGCCGTCGTCGGCGGGGGAAGCCGCCGGGGCGGTCGTTCACTGTGAGGAGCACCTTTGTCACTGCAGCTCAAGCGACTAATCACCGGGCTGGTAGCGGTCGGGGCCGCCGTCGTGCTGACGGCCGGGCCGGCGGCGGCGTTCGCGCCGCCCTATGACCCCGAACCCACGGGGCCCTACGCGCAGCCGGTGGACGCCAGTGTCCCCAAGCGCGGGTGCACCACGACGTTGTCGGACCCGAAGAACGCGACGGGCAGCAACCCGGCCGTCCAGGTGATCTACGCCTGGCATGACGGCGGGGGCAACAACTACGCGACACACGCGCAGAACATCGCCAAGATCGTGGACCGGATGGACTGGTCGCTGGACGAGTCCACCAACTACGACCAGCACATCAACCTCAGCTGCCGTACGGGGTTCGACACCAGCACCTACTCGGGTTACGCGCAGGCGCTCGTGGTGCCGGAGAAGATCGAGAACGGGGTCATCGGCGGGGAGACGCCGGTGGACGTCATCTCGGCGGATCTGGCGGCGGCGGGGTACGACACCTCCAACCGCAGGTACATCGTGTTCGAGGACTTCAACGGCACGGCGAACGCCTACTACGACCCGAACAACTCCATCGGGGTGGCGACGGCCGACGGGTGGGCCAGCGGGACCATGCTGCACGAGCTGCTGCACCTCGGGCACGCGAACTACGTGGACCACTCCAAGGTCACCGAGACGCCGGACGTGCTCAGCTACCCGGACGTGATGTCCAACCCGTACTACGACTGGCTGCTGGACCACAACTTCAACAGCTACTACGACCCCAGCGAGACCGCGGCGACCTTCTACACCGGCAACTACCCGGACACCCGCAAGGTCAACGTGGCCGCCTGGCCGTACTTCACCACGCCGACCTGCTGTGACGTGGGGTACAGCAACGACCTGCTCACCGCGCAGGAACGCACGATCGAGGACCAGGCGCCGTACGGCACGCCGACCGGATTCACTGTCTCGGGCGGCGGCTGGATGCAGGTCACGCCGCCGGGACCCAACGCCCAGACGTCGGCCAGGTACTACGACGGCCGGCGTTCGCTGACCATGAACGTGCAGTCGCACGCCAACGGGTTCGTGTCGGTCACCAGGAAACCGGCGGTGACGGCGGGGCAGCCTTACAAGTTCTTCGCCTGGATCACCAGCTCCGGCTCCGGCAACCTCCGGCTGCGGCTGTCCTGGTACAACTCCTCCAACGCCCTGATCTCCAACAGCGACGGCTCACTGTTCGGCGTCGGGTCCAGCTGGACGGAGCGCTCCCTCCTGGCGACGGCCCCGGCGGGCGCGGCGACCGTGCAGCTCTCGGTGATGAGCCCCTCGGGCCAGACCTTCGTCTACCAGCTGGACAGCCTCCAGCTGAACCACTGCAACAACGGCAAGACCACGGACGGGTGCCGCCTCAACGGCTGAGCCACCCCTGATGTTCCGCCCGCCCGGCCGTCGCAGCGGCCGGGCGGGCGGCGCCGGTGGCGACGCCGCGCGCGGCCGGGGGTGCAGGCTCCTGCCCCTCTAACGTGCCGCGGACACCGGCTCAGCCGTCGCCGTGACCGGGGTGCCGCGGGACCTCAGCATCCGGGCGGCGAGGATCCACGCGGTGAACAGCACCGCCGCCTGGACGTTGAGCGCGACGAGCGTGGGCAGGAACCCGGCCAGCACCCCGGCGAGCATCATGCCGATGGCCTGCTGGCCGTCGGACAACGCGATGAACGTGCTCATCACCCGGCCACGCAGCCCCTCGGGCGTCGCGGCCTGCACCAGCGACAGCCAGCCCGCCATCAGCCAGACGCTGGGCGCGCCCGCCAGGGTGAACAGCCCGATGTAGACCCAGATCCACGTCGTCAGCAGCGTCAGGTTCCAGATGGACAGGCTGACCAGCCCGAACAGCAGCAACCCGTAGACGACGAACTGGTGCACCTCGAACCTGCGGGCCACCCGCCCGGCCACCACGCCGCCCAGCAGCCCGCCGATGGCCTGCACACCGCGCAGCAGCCCCGCCTCGGACTCCCCGCCCGCGATCAGGTTCGTGACGAACAGCAGGAACAGGATCACGAACAGCCCCTGCGCCACCGACAGCAGCCCGAGGATCAGCGCCACCGCCCTGAGCTGGGCCGAGCCCCCGATGGCGCGCAGCCCCGTCGGCAGTTCCCGCCAGAAGGCCGTCCCCCCGGGGGAGACCACCCGGCGCACGCCCTCCGAGCCGACCAGCGCGACGAGCACGACCGTCACGATCAGCATGGCGACCGACGTCAGCACGACGCTCCCCATGCCGACGAGCCCCAGCAGGAACCCGCCCACGGGACTGCCGACCAGACGGCCGAGATTGCTGTTCAGGTTGATCGTCGCGTTCGCGCTCACCAGCTGCCCGGCCGGCACCAGGGTGGGCACCATGGCGTTCTTCACCGACTCGAACATGCCGGTGAGCCCGGACTCCGCGGCCATGACCAGGTACACGATCCACAGGTCGCCGTCGTCGTGGACGAACAGCAGCGGCAGCAGGAGCACGGCCCTGGTGCCCGCCAGCCAGGCCATCAGCCGCGCCGGGCTCCACCGGTCGGCGAAGACACCGGCCAGCGGCGTGAGCACCAGGCTGGGCAGCAGCCCCAGCATCGCGACGGCGGAGGTGATCAGAGCCGAGCCCGTAAGGGCCAGCGCGTACAGCGGCAACGCGATCAGCAGAGACCACCTGCTGACCTCGGTGCAGAAGCTGGCGGCCCAGATGTAGAGGAATCGGCGCTGCCGTAACGGGTGCGGTTCTGTCCGGCTCATAGGGGGCTCTCCACTCCGGTCGCGGGCCGACGGCTGTTACTGCTCCCGCCCGTGAATCGGGAACCCGTGCAGGATGTACATGACACGCTCCGCACCAGGCGGCGGCGTCTGCCGCGCCTGCCGCCGCCGGGCCCCCGCCATCGCGTACCTCTCGATGACCGCCTTCAGCTCGGCGTGCATCCGCGCGAGCTCCTCGCAGGTCAGGTCGATGGTCCCGTCCGACATGAAGGCGGCATCGAGCCACCCGGGATCCCAGTCCTTCTCCTGCTCCTGAAACCGCTCGATCAGCCGGTACTGCTCACGAACCGCACTCCCCTTGACCATGGCGGCGACCGCAGCCGCCTCAGGCTCGTCCAGCAAACTGGCCGCATCCCACCCCACCCGCTTACCACTGAGCTGCCACCAGCGTTCCCTCCGGTCCCGCGCATACTGCGGCACCTCTTCGATAAAGCCGAACTGATGCAACTGGTGCAAGTGATAGCTGACCTGGGCAATAGGAGACCCCACCGCGCCGGCAAGCTGAGACACCGAAGCAGCTCCCGCATTCCTCAAGCTGTAATACAGCCGGACCCTCATCGGATGCGCAAACGCCTTCAACACGGTGACGTCATCGTTTCGCCCGGTCGGCTCTTCGCGGCTCATACCGACCGCCGTCCAGACCAGGGGGTTTCGGCTTTTACTCTCACCCCACGCAGCCTAGGTGACTACGATCCGTTACTCAAGATTCATTGCGCAATATTTATTGATCTGTTATATAGTATGTTTGCAGCCCTATAGACTGCGGCTATGCCATACCACCGCCGAGTTCGCACTTCGATCGCCTGAATACACTCACGGGGAGTTGCGCCAGCAGTCTTGCGCAAGCCTGGAGTAGCTCAGATGATCAATGCCATGGGCGGCCTAGTAGTCGCGACGGTTCCCCGCTCGAAATAGGGCACGGCCGACGGGCGAGAAGTAGTGGACGCTTTGGCTGGTAGGAGAGGAACCCCCATGGGTGCCGGGGTGAAGCGGCCCACCCGTTGACGTTTCCCGGGCTTGGCCGGCACCACCCACCCATCCCGCGAGACCTCTGTCCGCACATACGCGCCCCCACGACGGCAGCCCGCGCCGGTGGCCGCCCACCGGATGGCCTCCGCTCCGGCGGTCATCGTGATCGGCACCGACGCGGCACGGCATCGTACGGCGCATCCGGCGCCGCCCCCACGGCGGCTGACCTAGCACCTTCCGTTACCCGCAGGGGGTGGCGCGCCCTCGGGGCTGCGTATGTGCGGGGTGGGCGGGGGGTGCCGGCCAAGCCCGGGAAACGGCAAGGGGTGGGCCACTTCACTTCAGCACGCATGGGTTTCATCTCCTCGCCGCCAAAGCGCTCTCCGACGTGGAAGTGGTCGTTTCCGCTGTCGTGGGTTGTGCATTCGCGGAGGGGTGTCGCGGGGCGGGCGGGTGGTGTGGCTCACCTTGTGCCAGGTACCGATCACCTAAAGCTACGTATTACCCCACTCCGAGGGACGTCACCGCAGCCAGGTGACGCCTTGCCCGCATTGCCGCAGGCTATCGGCGTTTCGTTCACCATTGCGGCACGGTACGCGACCACACTGCTGTGCCGCTGAGCTGCGGTTATACCGAAGCCCGGTGACTCCTGGTTATCGGAAATCCCCTCTTGACGAAGATCCGCCGGGGAGTCAGATTCAGGGGTACGGGACGGGGTGGCGTGGGGCAGTGGAATACGAGGGCCGGAGGATCCGGCGCGTCTTCCAGCCGTCATGCCTGTTGAAACGGGAAGGCGTGCCGATTTGAAGCGCTTGCGATCCTGTGCGCATGTTGTTTTGACCGTCGTTCTCCTGTGTGTGGGATTGGACACTCCCTATGTACGGGCGGCGACGGAGAGTGCGGTGCCGATCGAGACTCCGCGTCAGTGGTCGGGCTCGGCGGCCGGGCTTCCTCATTTGGTGCCGTCCGAGGTGACGCGTGCTCGGGGGAATGCTTTTCTGCCCGTTGGTATGGACAAGCGGCCGAAGGGTGCGTTGCCGCTTGAGGTCAGGCATCAGATGCTCAAGGAGCCGGCGAAGGGCGGTCTGGAACCTCCGCCTTCCAAGGGTCCGGCCGCGGCCAGGTCCTCGTCCCCCTCCGGTGCCGAGCTGAGCGAGGGGGAGTGTCACTATCCGCGGTGGGCGTCGACCGTTCCGTACTCCACTGGCAGGATCGTTTCCTACTTCAATGTCACTCAGGGGATGACCGAGCCGCACGACTTCGAGGCGACGAGAAACTCGCAGGGGTCTCCACCGTTGACGACGACGGCGTGGAGGGACCTCGGCCCGTGTTACGTGGCGCCCGAGCCGGAGCCGCCGACGTTCTACTCCTTCTGGCCGGGCGATGACGCGCTGGTCGGAAGTCTGGCCCCGGCATTGGGAACATGGGCGAGTTCCGCGACCAGCCGGCAGGTGTTGTACGCGTTCCAGGTGTGCTCGGGTTCTGGGCCGTCGGGGAGCTGGGACTGGTGTGAAGGCAGTGGGTGGACGTCGCGCGGGACGTGGGACGTGCCAACTGGCAGGTTGCGGTGGGGCGGTAAGTACTGGTGGTCGGTGACGGCCGAGGACACCTCTAACGGCCTCACCGATACCTCGCCGTGGATGACCTTCACTCCGCAGCCCGAGCAGCCGGTGATCAACTCACTTCTGGCCAGTGGCTCGGGCGGCCGGGAGTTCAACCATGTGGTGGGCAACTACACCCAGACCGTGACCGATGCCTCGGTCAGCGTGGTCGGGCCGCCGCTGACGGCCACGCGGACGTACAACAGTCTGGACCCGCGCGCGGACGGCATGTTCGGCGCGGGGTGGAGCACTCGCTGGGACATGCGCGTCGTCGACGAGCCGCATACCCAGACACTTCTGGTGACGTACCCCGATGGCAGCCAGATGCGGTTCGGCGCCTCCGGAGGCGGCGATTACGTTCCCCCGCAGGGCACTTACGCCACCTTGGCGACGGTGTCCGGCGGCGGGTGGCGGCTGATGGACAAATCCTCGACGACCTATTTGTTCGACGCTCAGGGGCGTCTGGTCAGGGTGACCGACAACCGGGGGCGTGCCCAGGACCTGGTGTACGGTTCCGGCGGAAAGCTGACCAGGGTGACGGCCACCGGTGGGCGCTCGCTCACGTTCACGTGGAATGGCGCGCACGTGTCCGGCGTGTCGACCGATCCGGTGAACGGGACCCCGCTGACCTGGTCGTACACCCACGATGGCGACAAGCTCGTCAAGGTCTGCGGCCCGGCCTCGGCGGGAGCCTGTACCGATTACCAATACGGTGCCGCTTCCCGCTACAGCACCAGTGTCCTGAACTCGGTGCCTCAGGGATATTGGCGGTTGAACGAGCCGACCGGCGGCCAGGGCGCCAAAGTGGCGGGAGGCCTGGGCTGGTTACTGGGCAGCGGTGACGCCAACTTCAGTTCGGGTGCTTTCGACGCCGTCCTCGGTGTGCCCGGGGCGCCGGCGGGTTCCCCTGACACCGCCGTCGAGTTCCGCGGCACATCGGCGTCCAGTTCCCATGTGACGCTGCCCCACGCCGCGGTCAGTGGCCGGGGCAGTCACCTGAGCGTTGAGGCCTGGGTGAAGACCACCGGCTCCGGTGTCGTCCTCGGTCACAGCAACTCGTCCGACTCGGTGCCCGACAACTACACGCCGCTGCTGTACATCGGCACCGATGGCAGGCTGAGAGGCCAGTTCTGGAACGGGCAGGCGGCTCCGATCACCTCGGCCGGTCCGGTGAACAACGGCCAATGGCATCATGTGGCGCTGACGGGGGACGGCGGCACGCAAACCCTTTATCTCGACGGTACGGCCGTAGGCTCTCTGAACGGTCCCATCGATCACCGGGACCAGTTCTACACGCGTATCGGCTCGGGTTACTCATCATCGGCATGGCCTGCCTCCACCGGCGCGACCCAGGTGTTCCCCTTCAAAGGCCAGATCGACGAGGTCGCCGTCTACGGCCGGCGACTCAGCTCCGTGGAGGTTCGCGAGCACTTCGAGGCGGGCGCCGCCGCCCCGCAGATGAGCAGGGTGACGATGCCGTCCGGGCGCACGTGGGCGAGCAATTCGTATGCCGTCGACAGCGGCCGCCTGCTGACCCACACCGATTCCAACGGCGGCCAGTGGAAGCTCGGCGGGTTGCAGTACACCCAGGGAGGCGAAGGCGACCCCGAGGCGACGATCACTGTCACCGACCCCCACAACGGCACGCTTGTCTCGGTGCACGACGCGCTCAGGGCGTTCAGGACGACATCGCAGACCGATCAGCTGGCCAAGGCGACGAGATACGAGTACGACACCGGCGGCTACCTCGGAAAGGTGACGGACCGGAACGGGAACGTCACCGAGCTGTATCACAACGAACGCGGCAACCTGATCGGCCGTAAGACCTGCGAATCCTCCACGAGTTGCCAGACCGAGCATTACGCGTACCACGAGAACACGATCGACCGGTTCGACCCTCGCAACGACCAGATGATCATCTCGCGAGACGCTCGTTCGTCGGGGCCGACGGACAACGCGTATGCCACCACGTGGGAGTACACACCACAGGGCGAGGTGGCGAAGGAGACGACCCCGGCGACGCCGGACTTCCCCACCGGGCGTTCGTCGGTCTACACCTACACCGATGGCACCGAGTCCGCCGCCGGAGGCGGCACCGTTCCGGCCGGACTGCTGAAATCCGAGCGGGACGCCAACGGCAAATTATGGAGCTACGGCTACACGGCGCAGGGCGACTTGGCGTTGCAGACCGACCCCACGGGTCTGGTCACCACCTACGTCCGTGACGCGCTGGGCCGGGTGACGTCGAGCACCGAGGTCTGGGAAGAGGGCGCCGCAGGGGCGAGTTCGGCCTCGACGGCATCACAGCCGGGTCTGGTCGCGGCCTACGGCTTCGAGGCGGGTTCGGGTTCGGTCGTCGCCGACGACTCCGGCAACGCGCATGCCGGCACCGCCACCGGCACGTCGTGGAACAGCTCGGGCAGGTTCGGCAAGGCGCTGTCCTTCAACGGCACGTCATCCTGGGTCACCGTGCCCGACGCACCCGGGTTCAGGCTGACGCAGGGGATGACCCTCATGGCCTGGGTCAAGCCCGCGGAGCTGGACGGATGGCGCAACGCGCTGATCAAGGAGTACTCAGGTGGGCTGTCCTACGCCCTCTACGCCTCCGACGGGACGGTGCCCAACGCCTGGGCGGTGAACACTTCGGGGACCGAAGGCGCGGTCGCGTCGGCCGACGGCCTGCCCCTGGACACGTGGTCGCACATCGCGACGACGTACGACGGCACGAAGCTCAGGTTCTATGTCGACGGCGACCTGGCCGCGGAGTCGGACCTCACCGGATCGCTGAGGGAGGACGGTGGCCCGTTCCGGATCGGCGGCAACAGCGTCTGGGGCGAACACTTCTCCGGAGCCGTCGACGAGGTCCGCGTCTATGACCGGGCGCTGCCGGAGGCGGAGATCCGTACGGCCCGGGACACACCCGTGGTGGAGGATGAGGACCCCGAAGAGCCACCCCAGCAACCAGGCTCGGCGACCACGACGGTTGCGTACGACCCGCAGGGCCGGTTGGCGTCGCAGACCGGACAGGCGGTGAAGAACGAGGTCACCGGTGTCACGCACACCGCGCAGTCACGGTTCACCTACACCGCGGACGGCTACCGTCTCACCGACGGCGTGGTGGACCTGACCGGGGGCGATCCTGAGCAGAAGATCACTTACGGGTACGACGACTTCGGGCGGATCACGTCGGTCACCGGCCCGGAAGGGGGTGTCGTCCACTACACGTGGGATCACACCGGGGCCCAGACGAGCATGGTCGACGAGCTGGGCACCACTTACCACTACACCTATACGCCCCGTGGTGAGCCTGCCTCCACCATTTTGAAGAACTGGACAGGCAGCCCCGTCAGTCCGCAGGCACCGCGAGACGTCGTGATGGAGTCCGCTTCCTACGACCCCGAAGGGCGCCTGGCCGCGCAGGTCGACGCGATGGGACGCAAGCTCTCGTTCACCTACCTCGGCAACGACGCCCTGTTCCAGGTGACAGCCGACGACGCGCGGCTGAACGGTTCCGGCGTGCCGCGCGACGTGGTGCTGGAGGAGTACACCTACGACGCCGCCGGATACCTGAAGTCCCGGAAGGCGGACGGGGGAGGCACCCGCGTCGACTACGTGTACGACACGGCGGGCCGCCTGACGTCGGAGACGTTCGATCCGGCCGGGCTCGCCCGCAAGACGTCGTACATCTATGACGCCAGTGACAACGTCGTCAAGGAGACATCCTCCAAACAGGGAGACAGCCGGACGGAGTCGGTCGAGTACGGCTACGACGACGCCGGGCAGTTGATCCGAAGGACCATTGAGAACGGGCAGCAGGACCTGATCACCACATGGACCTTGGACCGGCGCGGCCTGACCCGGGAGATCGTCGACCCCCGAGGGAACGCCCAGGGCGGTGACGCCGGCGCGTACACGAGCTCGTTCCGCTACGACGTGATGGGCAGGCTCGTGGAGGCCGCCTCTCCCGCCGTGGTCGTCGAGAAGGAGGGAACCGCCGTCACGGCCTCCACGACGGAGAAGTACGGCTACGACAACGCGGGCGGGCTCACGCACAGGACGGACGCCGAGGGCCGGATCACTCGATCCGACCACGACCGTGCCGGACGGACGACCCGCGTCACCTTCCCGTCCTACACGCCGCCGGGCGGATCCTCCCTCACACCGACGGTGGCTTACGACTACGACCTGGCCGGCCGGCTCACGCGGTTCACCGATGAGCGAGGTCAGATCTTCCGCGCCGAGTACGACGCGCTCGGCAACGCGGTACGCGTCACCGACCCCGGACCCGGCGGTCAGCCGGGAGGACAGTGGGTCACCGAATACGACCTGTTGGGGGAGCCACTGGCGACGGTGGATCCGACCGGTGCGCGCGACGAGGCGACGTACGACGGCCTCGGCCGCGTGACAACGGCCACCAACGTCGAACGCAGGCCTTCCAACGCCGCCTACACCACGACCTACGAGTACAACGACGCCGGCGACCTGACCAAGCGTGTCGAGCCCGGGGACAGGATCACCCGGTACCTGGTGAACGCGGCGGGTGAAGTGACCACCGAGACCAATCCGGCGGGCAAGGACTCCACGTTCTTCTACGACCTCGCCGGCCGTCTCGTGAAAGTCACCGACCCGCTGAGGAACTCCACAGTGGCGGAGTACGACCTGGCCGGTCGGCAGACCGCGGCGAAAGACCTCAACGCCTCGGGCACGGTGCTCCGCACCTTGGGTTTCGGCTACGACCCGGCTTCTAACCTGATCAGCGAGACCTCGGCAGAGGGCCGCACAGTCCAGCGGAAATACGACGCCACCGACCGGCTTGTAGAGCTGATCGAACCCGTGAAGAGCGGCGAGTCGATCACCACCACCTTCGGGTACGACGGGACCGGCGCCCCGACGCGCACCACCGACGGGCGTGGGAACGCGGTGTGGACCACCTACAACAGCCTCGGCTTGGTCGAGTCGCTGACAGAGCCCGCGACGGCGGCGCATCCGAACGCGGCCGATCGCACCTGGACGAACGCCTACGACGCGGCGGGAAACCTGCTCTCGACGCTGCATCCCGGCGGAGTGCGTATCGACCGGCAGTACGACCATCTGAATCGGCAGGTCGGCATGTCCGGCTCGGGCGCTGAGGCGGCCACTGCGCCGCGCACGTACGGCTACGACCTGGCGGGCAGGCAGACGGCCATCGGAGACTACGCGCTGGAGTACAACGACAGAGACCTGCCGACCAAGGTCACCAAGTCATCGGCACAGGTCGCGGCGTTCTCCTACGACGCGGTGGGCAACGTCACCAACCGGGCCGACGCCTCAGGGGCGGCCGTCTTCGGCTGGGACAAGAACGACAGGGTGGCCACCGCCACCGACCCGGTGACGGGCCGCTCCTTCGTGTATGGATACGACGACGCCGACCGGCTCACGACACTGACGTCGGCCGCTCCGCAGACCACGCAGACCTTCGCCTACGACGATCTCGACCGGCTGACCTCGCACACACTCAAAAACAGCGCCGGCGCCCAGATCGCGAAGATCGGCTACGGATGGGACAAGGACGACCTCCTCGTGTCCAAGACGACCGAGGGCACGACCGGCGCCGGCGCCAACACCTACGGGTACGACCAGGCCGGTCGCTTGACGTCATGGACCGCGCCGAACGGGAACGTCACCTCCTACACCTGGGACGCGTCGGGCAACCGGGTCCGGGCCGGCGCCGACACCTACGTCTACGACCAGCGCAACCGCCTGACATCAGGCGCCGGCAGCGACTACACCTACTCCCCGCGCGGAACCCTGTCCACGGCCACAACGGCAGGAGTCACCCGGGCACTGGTGTTCGACGCATTCGACCGGATGGTCGCCGACGGCGACGCGACGTACGGCTACGACGCGCTGGGGAGGCTCGCCTCCAGGGTGCGGGCCGGTGCGGAGCAGCGATTCAGCTACGCCGGCCTGGAGAACGACATCGTGGCCGTGACCAACGGCGCGGGCGTCGTACAGGCGAAATACGGGCGGGACGCAGCGGGTGCACCCATAAGCCTCCAGGAGGGCGGCGGGCCCGCGCTGGGCATCCTGGCCGATCAGCACGATGACGTCGTCGGAACCTTCTCCGGTACGGCGCTGGTCGATTCGACGGCGTACGACCCGTTCGGAACGGCCACCAGCAGGTCCGGGACCACACGCTCACTCGGCTACCAGGGCGAATGGACCGACCCGTTCACCGGCGCGGTGAACATGCACGCCCGCTGGTACCAGCCCGGCACCGGCCAATTCACCTCACGCGACGATCTGACATTCCCAGGTGATCCCTCCGCGGGACTGAACCGTTACACCTACGTGGAGGGCTCCCCGCTGACCGGCACGGATCCCTCAGGCCACGCCAAGGACTACGGGGGCGGTAGCGGAGGCGTTCCGCGCTGGTACCGGACCACCCCGAAAATGCGGCAACAGGCCAGAACACAGAGAATCAACAACCAAAAGCGCACGAAGGCCGACCGGCAGAACGGCAACGACGTACGCCGCGAGAAGACCGACAGCCAGAAGCGATGGAAGAAGAACGAGGAGCGGAAGAAATACTACAAGCAACAGGACAGAGACTACAAGCGCAGGAACGAAACCCGGAAGATGGACAAGGAGAAGAAACAGGCCCTCAGCGAGAAGAAACAGATGCGCAAACGCGCCCTCAAGTGCCAACGCTCGCCGAAGGCCAGGGGGTGCCCCGGCTACAAGGCGCCGAACAGCCGTGGGAACAGAGCGAACGGGAACGGCCCGCGAAACTCCACCGTCAAACCCAAGGGCCAATCGGGGAACAAGCCGAAAGGCGGCTCAGGCAACAAGCCGGGCAGCAAGCCCGGCGGAAAACCCGGCGGCAAACCCAAAGGTAATTCGAGCGGAACGAACGGGAACAAGCCCGGCGGCGGGAAGCCGCCTACCACAAAGAATCCGACGAAAACCGACTACGACCCGGACGATCTACCGGAGTCCTGCGAAATCTCGGTAGCGGCCTGCTTCAACGACCTCGTCAACCCCCTCAACAGGCCGTGCTCAGGCATCAGAGGCTGCGTCAAGGACCTGATCGAAGACGTGATCGACGACGTCGTGAACAACTTCATAGGCCAGACCGGCCCCGACCTCCCGATCGCCCCCCCCGGCACCGACGCCGCCTGCCCAGGCGGCAACAGCTTCATCGCCGGCACCTTGGTCCTCATGGCCGACGGCACCCACAAACCCATCGAAGACATCAAGGTAGGCGACCAGGTCCAAGCCACCGACCCCCAAACCGCCCACACAGCGAGCAAACCCGTCACCACCTTGATCACCGGCGACGGCCTCAAACAACTCGTCACAATCACCGTAGACATCGACGGCCCCCACGGACCAGCCACAGACACCCTGACCGCCACCGCCGGCCACCCCTTCTGGCTCCCCCAACCCCGCAAATGGCTGACCGCCGCCGATCTCCAACCAGGCATGTGGCTCCAGACCAGCGCAGGCACCTGGGTCCAGGTATCAGCACTACGAATCTGGACCGCCCAGCAGCGTGTCTACAACCTCACCGTAAGTGGTCTCCACACCTATCATGTAGTAGCAGGCAACCGCGCCATCCTTGTTCACAATGATGGCTTAAACCCCTTCAAGAAGAGACAGAAGCGGTCTGGAGAATCCTGGCCTCCCGTTCCGAACGCGACGGTTCGTGACCTCGAGGGCCTGGGCCTCCCCGATGTTGACGGCTCGAAGAGAAGCAGAGAAACTCTAAAAGAACTTAGAGAACTGGATGACGATGAGCTCATGGATGCCGTGCTTCAACCTCATGGAGGACCGCATGAACTCATGGGGTTATATGCACATGGAGATGAAGTAGCACAGGGGAATCACCGCGCCCATGAACTGTTGAGGCGCGCCGCGGACCCGAGTCATAATATTACGTATGAGACTCAGATCTATCTCAGAAATTTTAATAAAGGATGTCAGTGACGTCTGCTGTGTCGGCGCTCGCGACCCTGGCGTCCTGACATTATTGTATTTAGGAGGTAATGGGTGCTCGGAGGGCCGTGGTCAAGGAAGCTCTATCTTCTGGATGAGGATGTTGCCATCTCAGTCGTCAATAGAGCGCTTCTTGAAGTTCGTCGCGATCTACACATCATGGAGCGGAGTACAAAAGCATCTCCAGACGAATACGAACGGACGAAAGCCCTCGTAAATATTGGCCTTAGCCTAAGTGCACTCCTCGGACAGTTTTCCCCGCGGGAGAGACGGAAGAGGTTGTTCTTCGTTCTTGTGCATGAATGGAAGTTGGCCACCCCGGCTGTCCGCGAATGGATGATACGCACTCTCGATGATCTTGGGTTTGACTATAAAATCCTCGACGGAACCGATCTTGAGGTTGCGCGCAGGAGGATCAAACCGCTGACGTAGGTTCTGGTGGTCGGCAGGCGGCCCGCATTCATCGGTTGGTCACAGACCTATGAATAGGACAGGAACACTACGTCTTCTCCCGTACGCCGACGTGGGGCTTGATCGCCCGGCCACGCCAGTTGGGTGCGGAGGCCGGCGAGGGTGACGGAGGGCATGACGCCTCGGGGTGAATCGGGGCCGTGGAACGGGTGGCCGTGGAAAGTCGTGCGGACGGTACAGCCGGCCCGGAGGCCGTGCGGACGGGCATACGTCCGGTGATGAGGCGCCGTCATGGGGGTGGGGTGGCACGAGGGTGCAGTGGCAGGAAGTGACCACTTCCGGGTGGGGGGTGGGGGGGCGGAGGCTGGGGGGGGGATCGCGTCAGAGTGGGATTTTTTTCCGGGGTCGGGGCAGCGGGGGG
>NZ_JBHSRF010000102.1:0-28074 GCF_042658925.1 Sphaerisporangium aureirubrum | reverse complement strand
GGGGGGGGGGGGGGGGGGGGGGGGGGGGGGGGGGGGGGGGGGGGGGGGGGGGGGGGGGGGGGGGGGGGGGGGGGGGGGGGGGGGGGGGGGGGGGGGTGGGGGTTGTGCTGACGGTTGCCATCGGTGCGCTTGGGCCGTCGGCGGTGGTGCCGGGGCTGGCGGGGGCGGGGTGGCAGCCGCCGTACTCGCTGGGGTTGCGGCCGGACGGGCATCTGGTCATCGCGATGGCGGCGGCGGCGATCGTGGTGGGTGCCACGGGGCTCGGGGCGGGGCTGGTCGCCCTGCGGCGGGGGTGGGCTCCTGATCCCCGGCGCCTGCTGCTCTACGGGTGTCTCGTCGCGGGTGTGCTGGCGTTCCTGCCGCCCTCGGGGTCGGCCGATCATCTCAACTACGCCGCCTACGGGCGGATGGCGGTGCTCGGGCACGATCCGTACGCCACGGGGGCCGTCCAGCTGAGCGGTGATCCGATCGCGGACGCGGTGGAGATCCCGTGGCGGGAGGAGCCGAGCCTCTACGGTCCGGTCGCGACCGCCGTGCAGGCCGGGGCCGGCCTGATCGGCGGGGACTCGGTACGGCTCACCGTGTTCGCCCTCGCCGCCGCGAACGCCCTCGCGTTCCTCGTGACCGCCCTGCTGCTCCACCGGCTGGCGAGCGGCGACCGCGACCGGCAGGCACGGGCCGCGCTGCTCTGGACGGTCAACCCGCTGGTCCTCTACCAGCTCGTCGCCGGCATGCACGTCGACACCCAGGCCATCGTCTTCGTGACCGCCGCCCTGCTCACGGGCCGCGGCACCCGCTGGTGGGCCACCGGCCCGCTGCTCGGCCTCGGCATCGCCACCAAGGTCAACTCGGGCCTGGTCGCGCTCGGCACCGCGTGGGAGCTGCGCCGATCGCCCTGGCGGCTGGCGTTCGTGGCGGGCACGGCCCTGGCCACCGTCGTGGCCGCCTACCTGCTGGCCGGCCCGAACTCCCTCGATCAGGTCCTGCACGCCAGCAAGTCCATCTCCTGGGCCACCCCCTGGCACCTGGCCCAGCGCGCCCTCCAGACTCTCTTCGGCCCGGGCGCCTACCGCTCATGGGTCCAGGCCGGCTCCCTCCTGACCCTCCTGGCCCTGGCCACCGTCCTCTTCCGTGCCCTCCGCCCCCACTTCTCCCACAGTTCCACAACCCACTGGTGGAACGGTCGCACCGAGAGACCCGCCGGTGGTGCGCGCGAGGCCGGCGAGGGGGGGATGGTCGCGGTGGTGGTCGTGGTGGCGTGGTTGTTCGCCACGCCGTACGCGTTGCCGTGGTACGACGGGCTGGCGTTCGCGTTGCTGGCGACCGTGCCCGCCACGGCGCTGGACGGGTTCATGGTCGCGCGGGTGGCCGCGTTGTCGCTGGCCTACCTTCCGGCGCGGCAGCAGGGGCAGCCGCCGGATCTCGGGTGGCTCGTCACCGTGGTGCGCGGTCAGGTGGTGCCGTGGATTCTGCTGGGGCTGACGGCCGCCCTGGTGTGGTGGGCGGTGCGGGCAGCCGGACGGCGGCGATCGACGCCGCCAGGGTCAGCGGCACCGCCACGGTGAGCGCCATGGCGGGGATCGCGATGCCGGAGTCGTTCAGCAGGAAACCGGCGAGCGCGGTGGTCAGCACTCCGAACAGTCCGGCCCGCAGCGCGGGCGCCGCGGCGTAGGCCTGGCCGAGCGCCGAGGCCCCCCAGCGGGACGGGCGGGCCAGCACGAGGAAGAGGAACGCGAGCGCGGCCATCGAGAGCGCGGTGAGCTGCCAGTTCCCGAGCGTGCCGAGCATCGCGCCGAGCTTGCGGCCGACCACCGGGAGTGCCTCGCCCGAGGCGACCTGCTGCACGAAGGCGCCGAGGTGGGTGCGCCGGTCGGCCGGTCTGGTCCAGTCGGCCACGGCGATCGCGGCGATCAGCGCGATCCCGGCCGCCGCCACCACGGCCAGCCTGCCCGCGGTGATCCGGCGGCCGGAGACCATCATCAGGAAGACCGCGAACCCGAGCACGAACGCTGGCACCCCGCCGAAGTCGGCGCCCCACCCGGGCCACCCGTCCGCGAAGATCGCCAGCAGGCCGTAGCCGAGGCAGAGGGCCAGGCCGAGCCCCCGACGTCCACGGTCGCCGAGCGTCTGCGCGACCCCGGCGAGCGCGAGGACCGTCCCCGTCGCGTACACGGCGAAGGCGATGTTGCCGAAGCCGTAGAACCGCCCGCCGGTGACGGGCTCGTACCCGGTGACCGCGTTCACCTGCAGCCGGGACCCGGTGATCACGTCGAGCAGCAACGCGGCCGACGTCACCCCCGCCACGACCGTCAGCGGCCCCAGCACATGGCGACGCCAGGGCCCCGCGAGCGCCACCCCCGCGATGAGCGCGGTGAAGCCCACGATCGTCGCGATCAGCGCCACCATCGGCCGCCCCGCCGTCCACCACGGCACCAGCTGCGCCAGGAACGTGGACACCGGCACCGCCCCGCTGGCCACCGCCAGCCCTCGCGTCCAGCCCAGCAGCCTCGCCGCCCCGCCCCCGTACCGGCGCACCACCACGGCCGCCAGCGCGTAGAAGAGGATCTGCACCGCGACCAGCACCGCGAAGAACGGCGCCCGCACCTCCACCAGCACCCGGCTGGCCAGATCCGCGTCCCCCAGTCGCCGGACGGTCTCCGCGACCCCGGCAGGCGCCCCGCCTCCGGCCGCCCACGTCCGGCCCACCCCACCCTGCGGCGCCGGGATCCCCAGCACGCCGAGCACCGTCGCCGTCACATCGGTGATCGTCACCAGCCCGTCCTGCCGCGTGGACGACGCCGTGAGATACCCGCGCGGGTACCCGGCGCCACCCGGCCGCGGCCCGTGGGCGATCGCGACGTGCAGGTTGGCCGTGGTGGCGGTGTCGGAGAGCCCGGCCACGAGGACGGTCGTCCCCGGGGCGACACGCCCGAGGAGCGCGCCGATCCGCTGATCGGCCCCCGCCGCCGCACGGGCCCGGGCCTGCGCGGACAGATCGGAGGGCTGGGTGTCGCGCGGGAAACCGGACGGCTGGAGCCAGGCGCGCGCGAGGTCGTCGATGTCGGCGATCAGGAGAGTGTGACGGGAGAGGTCCCCGAGCCCCGCCGGATCGGCCGAGTAAGTGCCTACTTTTCCGGACCTATCCGCTGCCGCCAGCGCGCCCCCCGGCCCGATCGCCGCCACCGTGCCCCCGGCGTCGCGTACGGACTGCCCGAGGAGCCCGACGGTGGCCCGGTACGACGTGGCGGCGTTGTACGCCGCGAGATCAGCCCACCCCGGGACGGTCGCCGCACCGCCGGGAGCGAGGTCCGGGGCGGGCGGCAGGTCGCACTCACGGGCCGCCGACCCCGCCCGCTGCCCCGCCGAGACGGTCAGCCACCCCGCGACCGGACAGGTGCCGGCGCGGTCGGGCCGGGGATAGGCCCGCGTGGACATCGACGCCGACCCGGACTCGCCGACCAGTTTCCACAGGTTCGGCGTGCGCACGTGATCGACGTCCTCCCACTGGAGCCCGGGAACCCCGATCAGCACCACCCGCCCGGTCACCCCCGCGTGGGCGGCGGAGGCGGCCTGCGCGGGGACGAGGGAGAGCACGGGGAGCGCGAGAACGCCGAGGGCGATGAGGACGTGCGCGAGCCACCTGCCCAGAGGGGGGACGCCGGCTCGCGTGGTCAAGGAGGTCTCACTTTCATGATCGCCAAGTCGGCCCGCCGAGACGGCCGGCCCTGTCCCGGTAACGATAGCCAGAAGCGAGCACGAGCCCGGCCCGCCGGTGCGCCCCTGTGGACAACGGCCCGCCCAGGCTGTGGACGACCGGCGCACCGGAACCGTGGACGGCGGGTCCCGGAGCCGCGTACGGCGGGTCCCGGAGCCGCGTACGGCGGGTCCCGGAGCCGCGTACGGCGGGTCCCGGAGTCGTGGACGGCGGGTCCCGGCGCCGTGGATGCCAAAGTGCGCTGGAGCCGGGAGCGCCGGAGCCGGGGTGACCGCCTCGCGGGGCGGGGACGGCCGGCGTGCCGGAGTGGGGGGCCGGGGTGGGGTGGGCAGGGTAGCCTGCGACGTCGTGAGAGATGTGCGGGGTGGGCGGTGGTGGGCCTCCTGGGCCGGGGGGGTGCTGGGGGTCGTGGTCGCGGTGGGGCCGGTGGTGCGGTACTGGCTGACCAACCCGGGGGATCAGCGGCTGGTCGATCTGGACGTGTACCGGAGCGGGGGGATGAGCCTGCTGCAAGGGCTGCCGGTGTACGACATGATCACTCCGGCGCCGCAGCTGCTGCCGTTCACCTATCCGCCGATCGCGGCGATGCTGGCCGTGCCGCTGGCGCTGATGTCGTGGCCGGTGGTGCAGTGGGTGTGGACGCTGGGGGTGTTCCTCTGCCTGGGGGTCACGGTCTGGTACTCCTTCCGGGAGGCGCTGGCGCGGGCGCGGCCCCGATGGGCGATGCCGCTGCTGCTCGCCCTGCTGGTCGCGGCGGCGTCCCTTCTCATGCCGATCAGGGATCAGGTGCGCTTCGGGCAGGTGGACATCCTGCTGGTGATGCTCTGCGTGGCCGACTGCCTCGCCCGCCGCCCCTGGTGGCCGAGGGGGCTGCTCATCGGCCTCGCCACGGCGGTCAAGCTGACCCCGGGCGTCTTCCTGATCTACCTGCTGATCACCGGCTTCGGACGGGACGGGCTCCCCGGGCAGCGCCGCGCCTTCTACATGGCGGCGTTCACCGCGGCGCTCCTCACGATCCTCCCGTTCCTGGTGATGCCGCACGACGCCGCCGGCTTCTGGTTCTCCGCCCTGCTCGACTCCGAGCGCCTCGGCGCCAACAACGCCACCACCAACCAGTCCATCCGCGGCATGCTCCTGCGCCTCTACCTGCCGGGATGGCTGACGGCGGTGTTGTGGCTGGCCCTGGTGGCCGTGGTCGCCTGGTACGGCTTCCGGCACGCCCGCCGCGCCCTGCTCGCCGGCGACCGCCTGACGGCGGTGGCTCTGACCGGCCTGATGGCCGTGCTGATCTCCCCGGTGGCGTGGATCCACCACCTGGCCTGGGTGGTGGTCGTGCTGGCCGCGCTGGCGGGCCCGTGGGACGGCACGGTGCGGCCCTGGCGCGTGTGGACGGTCGCGGGCGCGTGGATCTACTACGTGGTCCCGATCCCGTGGTGGGGGGTCTCGCTGCGCGCCGCAGAGATCCCCGTGCTCAGCCCGGTCATGGGCCGCGTCGTGCAGGACGCCTTCGGCCTCGGCGCCCTGGTCCTGCTGTGGCTGCTCGCCCGCCGCACCCGGCGTCCGGCCGGGGACCACGGCCTCGCGGCACCCCCCGGCGCCACGGCCTCCGACCCCGGACACTCCCCGGTTGACCACATATCGCCGGGTAACCGGTAAATATCCCGGGTGTAACGGTGCCATGGCCCGGTAGCCTGCTGATATGCAGAAACTCGCCTACCTCGGACCCGAGGGCACCTTCTGTGAGGCCGCCCTGCGGATCCTCGCGCCGGACGCCGAGCGCATGCCCTGCGCGAACGTCACCGCGGCGCTGGAGGCCGCCCGGGGTGGCGAGGCCACGGCGGCGGTCGTGCCGCTGGAGAACTCGGTCGAGGGGGCCATCACGGTCACGCTCGACGAGCTGGCCTGGGGGCAGCCGCTGCTGATCACGGCGGAGGTCCTGCTGCCGGTCGAGTTCTCGCTGCTCGTCCGCCCGGGCACGGGGATGCCGCACATCAAGCGCCTGTTCACCCACCCGGCGGCGATCACCCAGTGCCGCGGCTTCCTGGCCCGCGAGCTGCCGGACACAGTGGTCATCGCGGCGCCGTCCACGGCCGCCGCCGCGCTGGAGGTCTCCATGCCGGGCTCGCCGTACGACGCGGCGATCGGCCCGGCCATCGCGGGCGAGCACTACGGCCTGGTCGAGCTCGCCTCCCGCATCGGCGACCGCGACGACACGGTGACGCGCTTCGTGAAGGTCGCCCCGCCCGGCGCGCTGCCCGAGCCCACCGGCGCCGACCGCACGTCCCTGGTCGCCTTCCTCGAGGACGACCACCCGGGAGCCCTCCTCGAGATGCTGAGCGAGTTCGCGGTGCGCGGCGTCAACCTGACCCGCATCGAGTCCCGCCCCACCGGCGACGGCATCGGCCGTTATTTCTTCCACTTCGACGCCGAGGGTCACGTCGCCGACGCCAGGGTCGGCGAGGCGCTGTCCGGCCTGCACCGCCTGTCGGCCGACGTGCGGTTCCTCGGCAGCTACCCCCGGGCCGACCACCTGGCGCCGGAGCCGAAGAAGGGCACCGCCAACGCCGAGTTCGCCGAGGCCGCCGAGTGGCTCACCTGGCTCAGGTCCGGCCGGCTGTGACCCTGGCGCCGGGTTTTGCCGCGCGAGCGCGTCGCGAACCTCGGTAGCCTTTGTCGTGTGATTGACCTGCGTACCCTTCGTGAGGACCCGGACCGGCTACGGGCGTCGCAGCGTGCCCGCGGTGAGGACGACTCGGTCGTCGACACGCTGCTCGACCTGGACGAACGCCGCCGCGCCGCCTTGACCCGCTATGAGGCGCTGCGCGCCGAGCAGAAGAGCGTCGGCAAGTCGGTGTCCACCTCGTCCGGCGACGAGCGGGCCGCGCTGCTGGCGCGGGCCAAAGATCTCGCGGCCGGGGTGAAGGGCGCCGAGGCCGAGTCCGAGCGCCTGGCCGGCGAGCTGGACGGCCTGCTGATGGCCGTGCCGAACCTCGTCGAGGAGGCCGCGCCGGTCGGCGGCGAGGACGACTTCGTCGTGCTGGAGGAGGTCGGCGAGCGGCCGAAGTTCGGCTTCACGCCGCGCGACCACCTGGAACTCGGCGAGATGCTCGGCGCGATCGACACCGAGCGCGGCGCCAAGGTGTCGGGCGCCCGGTTCTACTTCCTCAAGGGCGTCGGCGCCCGGTTGCAGCTCGGCCTGCTCAACATGGCGATGCAGCAGGCCATCGAGGCCGGCTTCACCCCGATGATCACGCCGGTGCTGCTCAAGCCCGAGGCGATGGCGGGCACGGGCTTCCTCGGCGCGCACGCCTCCGAGGTGTACCGCCTGGAGGCCGACGACCTGTACCTCGTCGGCACGTCGGAGGCCCCGCTCGCGGCCTACCACTGGAACGAGATCCTGGACGGCCGGTCCCTCCCGCTGCGGTACGCCGGGTGGTCCTCGTGCTTCCGGCGCGAGGCGGGGTCGTACGGCAAGGACACCCGGGGCATCATCCGGGTCCACCAGTTCGACAAGGTCGAGATGTTCTCCTACTGCCGCCCCGAGGACTCGCAGGAGGAGCACGCCCGCCTGCTGGCCTGGGAGCGGGACATGCTCGACAAGGTCGAGCTGCCGTACCGCGTGATCGACATCGCGGCGGGCGACCTCGGCACGTCGGCGGCCCGCAAGTTCGACTGCGAGGCGTGGCTGCCCACGCAGAACCGCTACCTGGAGCTGACCTCGACCTCCAACTGCACGGAGTTCCAGGCCAGGCGGCTGGCCGTGCGCTATCGGGACACCGAGGAGAAGCCGAGGCACGTCGCCACCCTGAACGGCACGCTGGCCACCACCCGGTGGATCGTGGCGATCCTGGAGAACCACCAGCAGGCGGACGGTTCGGTCGTGGTGCCGAAGGCGCTGCGGCCCTACGTGGGGCTGGACGTTCTGGAACCGGTCAAGTAGCGGTATTCCCGGCGGTCAGCCAGAGGTGTTTCGCCGCTTATCCAGGCCTTCTGCGGTAAGCGGCAAGCCCCCGAGGAGTACGTTGACTTTTGTCCACTTTCGCGAGTTAGTACGTCATATGTGACACAAAGGCGGAGTTCGCGTAACGCGAACTCCGCCTGCTGTGTGTCAGTGGTCAGACGGCGCGGACCTGCGACGCCTGCGGGCCCTTCTGCCCTTGCGTGACCTCGAACTCGACCCGCTGGCCGTCTTCGAGGCTACGGTAGCCGCTGCCGACGATCTCGGAGAAGTGCACGAAGACATCCGGAGCGTCATCGTCCGGGGCGATGAATCCGTAGCCCTTCTCGGCGTTGAACCACTTGACGGTTCCCTGAGCCATTAAAGCTCTCCCTGCGATTGATCTTGGGGTTCACACCTCGCGAACCCCGGGTTGTGTCGCACAGCTTCCCGGGGCCGCTCAGACAGTCAAGCTGGTTCTGCACATCGGGTTCAGCTAATACAACGCCACCACATCTAACACTATCGGAGAGCCTTTGTTCCCCTCCACACGAGATTCTTTTCCCGCCCTCCGGTGGTGGCCCTGGCCGCGAGGCAAGGCAAACTGGAGCTTGTTATGGTCAGCCCCCGACTCGTCGCCACCGACCTGGACGGCACCGCCCTGCGTTCGGACGGCAGCGTCTCGCCGCGCACGGCCGCGGCGTTCGCCCGCGTGGAGGAGGCGGGCGCGATGCTCGTCTTCGTCACCGGCAGGCCGCCCCGCTGGATGGCCACCGTGGCGGGAGCGGTGCGTCACCGAGGGCTCGCGATCTGTGCCAACGGGGCACTCGTCTACGACCTGCACACCGAGCGGATCGTCGAGTCGCATCTGATCGAGGCCGAGGTGCTCTCCGAGGCGGTGGGGCGCCTGCGCGAACGGCTGCCCGAGCTGAGTTTCTCGGTGGAGTACGAAGGCGGGTTCGCGCACGAGAGCGGCTTCGGGCTCGACACCTGGGACAGCCGCGAGGTGTCCGGCCTGCGGGTCGGGGTGTCGACGCTCATCTCCCGGCCCTGCGCCAAGCTGCTGGCCTTCCACCACGACATGGACCCCGACCTGCTGCACCTGATGGTCGAGGACGTCGTGGGAGACCTGCTCACCGCCACCCACTCCAGCGGCAGGGCGCTGATCGAGATGAGCGCCCGCGGGGTGACCAAGGCCACGGCCCTCGCCAGGCTCGCGGCCCGCCACACGATCGGCCCGGCGGAGGTGGTGGCCTTCGGCGACATGCCGAACGACCTGCCGATGCTCGGCTGGGCCGGCACGTCGTACGCCGTGGCCAACGCCCATCCCGACGTGCTGGCCGCCGTCACCCACGTGACGGCGGCCAACAACGAGGACGGTGTGGCCGCCGTCCTGGAACGGCTCTTCGGCTGACCGAAGGGCGGCACGGCCGTCACGGGCGGCCGTGACCCCCTACAGGTAGGGGCCCGAGGACCGGTGGGGCTCGTCGTTGGTCTGTGACACGCCGCCGGGCAGCGCGCGGCGCATCTGCTCGAGCTGCGCACGCGCGGCCATCTGCTGGGCGAACAGCGTGGTCTGGATGCCGTGGAACAGCCCTTCGAGCCAGCCGACCAGCTGGGCGTGCGCCACACGCAGCTCGGCGTCGCTCGGCGGCGGGGTGTTGTCGCCCTCGGCGAAGGGCAGGGAGAGGCGTTCAAGCTCCTCCACCAGCTCGGGCGCGAGACCGTCCTCGAGCTCCTTTATGGAACTCGCGTGGATGTCCTTGAGGCGCTTGCGGCTCGCCTCGTCCAGCGGTGCCGCCCGCACCTCTTCGAGGAGCTGGCGGATCATGCTGCCGATGCGCATCACCTTGGCCGGCTGCTCGACCAGCTCGGCGACCGGCCGCTCCTCGGGCTCGTTCTCCCCATCGACCGTGAGGCCCTGCGGGCCCACGACGACGATGTGGGGCTTGCTCTCCTCAGCATTCATGAAATTCAACCTAGCTCACCTCGCCAACAGGACTTTCCCGATGTGCGAACCGGATTCCATCAGGCGATGAGCCTCTCCGGCCTCCGTCATCGGGACGATGGTATGGATGACCGGCCGGACCGCTCCACCGGCCACCAAGGGCCAGACGTTGTCGCGCACGCCCCGCACGATCGCCCCCTTCTCCGCGACCGGGCGGTCGCGCAACCGGGTGCCGAGGATCGTGGCCCGTTTGGCCGTCAGCATCCCGAGGTCGAGCTCGGCCCGGGTGCCGCCCTGGAGGCCGATCACCGCGAGCCGCCCGCCGGTGCGGAGCACCGAGAGGTTCTTGCTCAGATACTTCGCGCCGATGACGTCGAGGACGACGTCCGCGGTGACCGTCTCCGCGAAGTCCTGCTCTCGGTAGTCGATCGCCTCGTCGGCGCCGAGCGCGAGGCACCGGGCGACCTTGTCCGGGCCGCCCGCCGTCACCACCACACGGGAGCCGAGGGCCTTGGCGAGCTGGACGGCGAACGTGCCGATGCCGCCCCCGCCGCCGTGCACGAGGAGCGTCTCGCCACGGCGCAGCCGCGCCCCCATGAAGACGTTGGACCACACGGTGCACGCGACCTCCGGCAGGGCGGCGGAGTCCACCGTCGAGATCCCCTCCGGCACGGGCAGCACCTGTTCCCAGGGCACCGCCACCTTCTCGGCGTACCCGCCGCCCGCGAGCAGCGCGCACACCTCGTCGCCGGGGGCGAACCCGACGACGTTCTCGCCGACCTCGCTGACCACCCCGGAGCATTCGAGTCCGGGTACTTGGGAAACGCCCGGGGGCGGCGGATAGTGCCCCTGACGTTGCAGAAGGTCGGCGCGGTTGAGGCCGGCGGCGGCCACCGTGATGACCAGTTCGCCCGGCGCGGGGCGGGGATCGGGTACCTCCCGCCACTCCAGCACCTCGGGCCCGCCGGGCCTGGAGACGACGATCGCGTGCATGTGACCAAACTATCCGGGTAGCCAGATCGGCGGTTGACCGCGTTGGCTGTGATAGCGGGCGGTAATCTTCATTCTATTTGCTGCCCCTTTAGCCCAGTCCCGAGGGGGAACACGGTGGCAAGACACGATCGTGAAGATCCTCATTCCCTTGAAGAGCAACTAGCCTGGCTGGACGCGATCAAGGAAAATGAGGAGACATCCGTCCCGGTGAGCGTCACCGCGGACGAGAACGTCGTCTCGCCGTACCCAAAGGACCCATGGGGTCTGGTGCCGAACGAGCCGCCTCCACCCTCGTCCCCGATGCTGCGCGCCGCGGCCGACCCGGCGCACGGCCCGCAGCCCGCCGACCCGGCCGAGCCGTTCTCCGCGCCGGTCACCCCGGCGTCCGAGCCTCTGTCCCGGGCGGTCACCGCCGAGCCGCCCGCGTCCGGCTCCTCCACCGGCAGTGCCCTCGGCGAGCGCCCGGCCCCGGGGGGTGGCGCTTTCGGGGAGCGCCGGTCCGGTGAACGCCCGGCCGCCGCCGGGGCGTTCGGTGAGCCGTCCCACGGTTCCGGCCTCGGCGCCTTCGCCGACCGGCCCCCGCCCTCCGGCGGCGGCGCGTTCGGCGACCGGCCGAAGCCCTCGGCCAGTGCCTTCGGCGAGCCGGCCGCCACGCCGCCCCCGGCCGTGAGCGCCCCGGGCGAGCAGGTCGTCAGCGACGACACCGACAGCTTCACCTTCGGCTCCTTCGCCGAGGACCCACGCGAGACCGGCACGGCGTGGCTGCCGCCGGGACCGCTCACGCCCGGCGGCGACACCGGGACGTACCGCGCGCCGGAGCCCGGCACGTCCGGCGCCACCGGCGATCAGGCGGTACGCGGCTGGCTGGAGGCCGCGCTGCCCGCCAGCCGGTCCGAGACCCGGCCGGACGAGACCCGCCCCGTGGAGAAGCCCGCCGCCGAGCAGACCGCGGGCCCGGGTGAGGAGCGTCCCGCCGAGGACGACCAGGAACAGGAACGCTTCAACAAGTTCGCCTCCGGCGGCTCCGACACCGAGGCCGTCGTCGTGCCCCGCGAGGCCGCCACGGCCCGGGTCGAGCGGCCCACCCTGAGCGACCCGCTCGCCCTCAGGGACCCCCTCGCCCCCGCCGAGAAGGCCTTCACGCCTCCCGCCGCGGAGCCGGTCACGCCCGCGCCGGCCGCCGAGCCGCCCGCGCCGCCCGCGTCGTCCGCGTCCTCCGCGCCGCCCGGCCTCGGCGTGCGCGAGAGGGAGACCGCGCCCGAGAAGGAGAAGGAGGAGCGCGAGCCCTACCGCCCCCGTCGCGGGCGTCCCGCTCCCACACCCGGTCCGCAGCCCGCCTTCGGCACGTCGAGCCGCCGCGGCGGGCCCGTCAAGGGGCTCGGCGAGGTCCGGCAGACCGCCGACAGCCTCGACCCGGTCTCCCTGCTGCGCGGCCGCAGGAACGCTCCGGCGGGCGGCTGGCGCAAGCTCGTCTTCAAGGCGTCGGCCGGCCTGATCAAGCCGGGTGAGTCGCCCGAGGTCCGCCGCCGCCGCGAGCTGCTCTCCCGGGCGCGCACCCCGGTCGCCACCGGTCACCACCGCGTCGCGGTGCTCAGCCTGAAGGGCGGCGTCGGCAAGACCACGACCACCGTCGGCCTCGGCGCCACCCTCGCGTCGGTGCGCGGCGACCGCGTGATCGCCGTCGACGCCAACCCCGACCGGGGCACCCTGTCGGACAAGGTCGAGCTCGAGACCTCGGCGACCGTGCGCGACCTGCTCAACGAACGGCAGCAGATCAAGAGGTACGTCGACATCCGGGCGTTCACCTCGCAGTCGCCGTCCCGGCTGGAGATCCTGGCCTCCGACCGCGACCCGTCGGTCTCCGAGGCGTTCAGCTCGGCCGACTACCAGAGCGTCGCGCAGGTCCTGGAGAACTTCTACTCGATCTGCATCACCGACTGCGGCACCGGCCTGCTCCACTCGGCCATGTCCGGCGTGCTGGGCCTCGCCGACCAGCTCGTGCTGGTCAGCTCCCCCTCGGTGGACGGCGCGCGGGCCGCGTCGGCCACCCTGGACTGGCTGGAGGCGCACCACTACGGCGACCTGGTGAAGGCCGCGACCGTGGTGCTGTGCAGCGTACGGCCGCGCTCGAAGTCGACCGTGGACCTCGACCGGCTGGAGGCGCACTTCGCGGCCCGCTGCCGCGCGGTGATCAGGGTGCCGTACGACCCGCACCTGGAGGAGGGCGCCGAGATCGACCTGGACCGGCTGCTGCCGGCGACCCGGGAGTCCTACCTGCTGCTCGCCGCCTCGGTGGGCGACGGGTTCGGCGGCACCTCCGTCTGACCCGGGCGGGTCAGGTGGCCGGAGGGGCGGTGGCGGAGGGTGTGGGATTCGAACCCACGAGACCGTCGCCGGCCTGGCCGCTTTCAAGGCGGCTGCACTCGTCCACTATGCGAACCCTCCCCGTGCGACACCAACGATAGCGGTGCCGGGCGGGCGCCCGCGCGCGAGGCGGGACCCGCGGGGGAGGCCCCGCGGGGAGATCATTCGTAGGGTTCGCCGGGTTGCGCCACCTTGGTCACGCCGGTGGCCCGGATCTCCGGGGCGACCGTGCCCTTGGGGATCTGGTCGTAGGGGGTGGGCACCCACGTGCCCGTGACCTCCACCCAGGTGTCCACGCGCGGCGACGGCGCGCCGAGCACGGTGACCCGCAGCGGGAACGCGTCCGCGGCGCAGCACCGCAGCTGCATGCGGGTGAGGTACCACTGGCCGCGCTTCTTGGAGCCGGAGACGAACCCGACCAGCTTGACCTGCCGGTCCTTGAGCGAGGCCTGCCCGACGCCCCAGGCCCGGCCGATGAACTCGCCGAGCGGCATGGCCGCCGGCCGGTCCGCGGCGAGGGCCGCGTAGGCGGCGGCGGTGGGGCGGGGCTGCGGCGTCTCGTCCCGGCCGGCGGCGAACGCGCCGAGGGCGGGCGGGGCGATGAGGAAGATGGCGATCACCGGCAGGCACAGCAGCCAGGCCACCCGGGGGCCGCGCGCGTGGTCGTGCCCGTCGCCCCCGGCGTCCGGGGAGCGGGGCACGTACGGCCGCCGCCACTCCTGGACCAGGCCGTGCACGCCGAGCAGGAAGATGACGAGCCCGGCGGCGACGAGGAACGGCCGGAAGCCCGGCTTGACGTAGTTCAGGTAGATGGTGGACAGCGCGGACACCCGCAGCAGGGCGCCGCCGAGCAGGGTGAGCACGAGGCTCTGGGCCATGCGGTTCACAGCAGCAACCACCCCACCAGCACGCTCGACGCGACGGCCAGCGTGAACGTCAGCGGGACGAACCGCACCGCGAACGCCCGGCCGAACGTCCCCGCCTGGAGCGCGATCAGCTTGAGATCGACCATGGGCCCCACCACGAGGAACGCCAGCTTGGCCGTGGGGGAGAACGACGTCAGCGAGGCCGCCACGAAGGCGTCCGCCTCGGAGCAGATGGACAGCACGACGGCGAGCAATGCGAGCACCAGCACCGACAGCCAGGGGTTGTCCGCGACCGCGTTCAGCCAGGAGCGGGGCACGACGACGTTGAGGGTGGCGGCGGTGAGGCCGCCGACGACCAGGAAGCCGCCCGCGTGCAGCAGGTCGTGCCGCATGGCGGCGACGAACGACGCCCGGCGCGACATCCCGGGGCGCTCGGGGCGCTCGGGAACGCGCAGCAGGCCGGGCCGGCCGAGCAGCTGCCACGCCCATCCGGCGAGCACGGCGACGGCGAGCGAGGCGGCGAACCTGGCCAGCACCATGCCCGGCTGGCCGGGGAACGCCACCGCGGTCGCCACGAGCACGACCGGGTTGATCGCCGGGGACGACAGCAGGAATGCCAGGGCCGCCGCCGGGGTCACCCCCCGGGCCATCAGCCCCGCGGCCACCGGCACCGACGCGCACTCGCACCCGGGCAGCACCACGCCCGCCGCGCCCGCCACCGGCACGGCCGCGTACGGCTGGCGGGGCAGCACCCGGGTCCACAACGACCGGGGGACGAACGCCGTGATCGCGGCGGACAGCGCCACGCCGAACACCAGGAAGGGGACGGCCTGCACGCAGATCGCCACGAAGATCGTGGACCAGGTGCGCAGGGCGGGGGCGGTCAGGTGGGGGGCGAGGAGGAGGTTGCCGAGCAGGAGGAAGCCGATCAGGGCCGCGAACACCCAGGGGAGGACCTGTGCTTCCGGAGCTCGCCGGCCCCAGGTCGGCGGGGGGACCGGGCTCTCGGGCTCAGAGGCCCAGTCAAGGGCGCTTCGGTCGCTCATTTACGATTCGACACGTATTTCGGGATATAGGGGGATCTATAGGCAAGAGGGCCGCCTTGATAGTCGTTCGACGTCCCGACGCTACACCCGTCACCTTGGTCTCAGTTGCCCAAGTAGCCAACCCGGCCCCGTAACCTGGGCGTCCAGCTCGGCCACCCTGCGGCGCAGCTCGCGGTCCGCCGTGACCACCAGCACGCGCTCCCACGACCGCGTCCCCCGGATCTCCCGCACGGTGTCCACGATCGCGTCGTCACCGCTGCCCGGCGCCTCCACCACCTCCACGCCCGGCGTCGGCTCGAGGCCCCGCGCCTTGCCCTCGACCACCATCACGATCCGCGGGAACCACATGGCCGGCGCGGGGAACCCCTCCGGCGGACGCAGGCCGTCCTTCGCCCGCGTGTCCACCTCGTCCCGCAGCCGCCGCGCCGCGCCCGCCCGGTCCCGCCACCAGCCGTGCTCGGCCCGCGCGCCGACGATGTTGGCCGCGTCCAGCACGACGACCGACGGCGGCAGCGCCGGGCGGATCTCGGGCCAGGTGTGCGCGAACCCCGGGTGCAACCCCGCCTCTCCGGCGATCTCGTCGGCCGGCAGCCACCGCAGCGAGATGCTCTCGCCGTTGGCCGGGACGGCGGGCAGCAGCGTCGCCGCCTCGGCGATCACCGTCTGGAACGTCCAGCCGCCGTGGTCGTCGGTGTACACCCCGAGCACCCGCAGCCCGTCCGCGAGCAGCGCCGCCTCCTCGAGCGCCTCGCGCAGCGCCCCCGAGACCGCGTCCTCATGGCTGTCCAGCGCCCCGCCCGGCAGCCCCCACGTCCCCCCGTGGTGGCTCCACAGCGCCCGCTGCTGCATCAGCACGTGCGGCACGCCGTCCTTGTCGAAATGAACGGCCAGCAGGCCCGAGGCGCCGTGCAGCCCCCAGTGCCTGTGCCCCTGCGCGCACAGCGCCCACCCGTCTCCGTCCCTGGCCACCACACTCCCCATCCTGCCGCAACCACCCCTGCCGGGGCGCTCGGGTTCGCTAGCATCCGACACGCGATGGACGGTTCCCTCTCCCCGATCCGGCTGCCGTACGACACCGTGCGGCTGGCGATACGGCTGTTCCCGCCGCTCGCCTTCTACTACGCGCTGGGCAGGCTCGCCCACCAGGGCGTCCTGCTGGCGGCCGTCCGCCTCTCCGAGCCCCGGGGCTGGCACGCCTACCTGGCCTTCGCCGTCCTCAGCCTCGGCGTGCTGGTCACCCTGGCCGCGTACATCGCGATGCTCAACACGGTCGGCCGCGAGCTCCGCACCCCCGTGGGCACGGTGGTCACGCAGGACGAGCGGGAACGCCGCCTCTCCGACGCCATCGCCCACACCCTGCTGCCGTTCCTGGTCTTCTACAGCGCGTGGGGCCTGTTCGTCGACGACGTGCGCACCTTCCTGCGCCTGTTCAGCGAGACGCGCACGCAGATCGACCCGGAGGCCGGCACCGTCCTGCTGGATCTGTTCGACGTGAACGTACTGATCGTGGTCATCACGCTCGGCATCTTCGGCATCAAGGTCGGCTTCGGCCGGCTGTACGAGAGGACGGGCAACCGCCTGATCGGCGTCGCCAACAGCGTCCTCGAATGCATGTGGATGTACTTCGGCATCATCTCGCTCGGCAACTGGCTCGGCCTCGGCATCGAGTGGCTGACCACCCGGGTGGTCTGGGCCGACCTCCTCGGCCTGGCCGACGCGGTCCCGCTGGTCCCCCAGGTGAAGGAGGTGTGGAGCCTCCTCGCCCCGTACTCGGCCGAGCTGGCGGACGGCCTGGTCCAGCCGCTGATATGGCTGGCGATGGCCGCCGTCGTGTACACCTCCTTCATCACCGACGAGGCCAAGGTCATCGAGGGCACCCGTCTGGAACCGCGCCTGTCCGGCCTCTGGCGCCGCCTCCCCGCCCCGCTCCAGCTCACCGCCGAGTTCTTCTCCCGGGGCATCCGCGACAAATACGTTCCCCTCGCCAACGGTTTCCGCTTCGTCCTGCGCGGCGGCCTGGTCTTCTACCTGACCTTCTGCCTGGTCTACGCCGCCCTGGAGGCCCTCGCGGCCGTCGCCTTCATGGCCGTCACCCGCCTGCTCGGGCCGCACGAGCCCCTGTGGTGGCAGATGTGGGAGGGGGCCGTCAACTTCCCGGTGAACGTCCTGCACGAGGTGCTGCGGATCTGCCTGCTCGCCGCCGCCTTCGACCTGGCGCTGCGCCGCGCGGCGGGGCGCCCCGGGCCCGCTCCCGCCCCACCTGCTCCGGCCGGCTCTCCGGCGCCGAGCGGCTCGCCCGTCACCGCTTCAGCCGTATCGTGACGGGGTCCGGCGACAGCCGGATCTCGGCCCCGAGGCTCTCGAACGCGTCGGCCGGCACGATGTACGGGATCTGGATCGTGAGCTTCCGCCCGATGGGCAACGGAATCATTTTGTAGTCCTCGTCGAACGCCCGGCACGTCACCGAATGGCCGGAAGGCTCGACGAGGTCGCTTCTCACCGCACGGTCCCAGATCCGCCCGGCCGCGTCCGCCGCGAAGAACTTGCAGGTCCCGGTCTCCGCGCCGAACCACTTGCTCGCCGCCTCGGTCAGCGGGCGCGCCGAGATCAGCATGATCGCGATCTTGGTACGCGGCGGCAACGGGCGGATCCCCGGGTTCTCCAGCGAGCCCTCCGTGATGCCGTCCAGACGCCACTCCACCCCGGCGTGCCTGGCCGCCTGCCCGTGCGCGGCGACGATCTCCGGCGTCCCCTTCCCGGTGAAGGCCATGTACTTCTCCCGCCACGGCAGCACGTCGGCGGCCAGCACCGCGGGGACGAGCGCGAGCAGGCCGAGGCCGTACAACAGGTTCTTGCGGATGCTCACAGCGCGCGCACCATCCCGACGGTCAGGGACGGCGGCGCGGACGCGACCAGCCGCGCGGCGTACGCGGCGGACAGGCCGAGGTCGACGTCCACCGCGGGCCCGAGGGTGTCCAGGGCGCGCGCGCCGCCGCTGTACCGGCGGACGGCGAGCCACATCCCGGCGAGCCGGTCCTTCGGGATCTCGAACAACATGGGGCCGTACATCGGGATCCCCGGCTGGAGCGGTGTCTTCTCCAGGGTGTAAAAGATCGAGGTGTTCGCCTGGTACTCCGTGCCGTCCGCCGCGCGCAGGCGGGTGCCCTGCACCAGCACCGCCTCGCTGGTCGCCGCGATCGTGGCCCAGACGACCACCCAGACGCCGCCCGTGCCGCGCGGCTTGCCGAGCAGCCCGATCTCGTCCATCATCCGGACCGAGCCGGCGACCTGCACGCGGTCCACCCGGAACTGGAACGCGGTGGTGTTCACCTGCTCGCCCAGCCTGCCCCGCGAGGCGATGGGAGCGTACAGCCGGTCGACGTCCGGGGTGGCCCGCTGGATCACGATGATCGCCGTGAGCAGCACGGCGCCGGTCAGCGCCGTGAGGATCGCGCGCCTCACGACCCCACCTCCAGGTCGTACACCGCAAGCGTCTCCCCGGGCCACCACTCCGACAGGGACGATTGGAAACCTCCCCTGAACTCGGAGTCCTCGAAGGCGGCCGTCACGTGGGTCGGGTCGGTCAGCGGGACCGGGACCCGGTAGACGATCATCACCCGTTCGGGCATCGCCGGTTGCAGCTGGTCGCGCTCGGACCCGCCGTCCCGGATCACGAACTTCGCGGTGCCGTTCTTCAACCAGGTGAAGGTGGCGCCGCTGGGCGACAGGACGAGCGAGAGCCGCTGCGCCAGGTCCTGCACCGTGGCGGTCTCGTGGCTCACGTTCTCCACCCGCATCTCCAGCGTCAGGAACCGCCCCGGCTTGGCGTCCCCGTATCCCGGCGCGGGATCCACCCCCACGAACGCCACCTTCTCCGGCGTGATCGAGAACCGCTGCCCCGTGGTCGTCTCCCCGGCGCGCCGATGGACGATCTCCGGCCGCGCCTCCTCGAGCCCTCCCGCCGGCCACGCCAGCGCCAGCACCGTGCCCAGCACGAACAACAGGGCCGTGACGACCACCCACGGCCCCGGCGCACCCCGCCGCGGCACATCCCGCCGGAGAACCAGCTCCCGAGACGTCACGACGAGCGATCATAGCCCTGGGGTCACCGCAAATACGGTCGAATCCCCTGATTTTGGGCCGGGGTAGTTTGGGGAACGTCGGCCGTATTCGGACGTCCGACGGCCCCGATCAACCCTCAGCTCAGTCGAGCTCGCAGAAGGCAGAACTCGTTGCCTTCGGGATCGGCCAGGACGTGCCAGGGCTCCTCGCCGGTCTGGCCGACGTCGGCCGGTCGCGCCCCGAGCTTCAGGAGGCGTTCGAGTTCGGCGTCCTGATCGCGGTCGGTGGCGTTGACGTCGAAGTGCAGCCGCAGCAGGCCCACCTTGGGCTCGGTGGTGGGGCTGAAGATCAGGGTCGGCTGCAATCCGCCGAACCCTTCCTGAGGCCCGATCTCCACCGAGCCGTCGTCCTCGACGTCGAGCACGACGAAGCCCAGCACCTCGCACCAGAACGCCGCCAGCCGTTCCGGATCCCGGCAAGCGATTATCAGTTCGGAAATGCGACTAGCCATGATCGGCACCCTACGGCGCGTCAACCGCACACGGCGAGTCCTTGAGCGGCGAATAGCCGTTCCTGCGTGCCTCAGCCGCCGCCCTTGCTGAAGTGCTGGTAGTCCTTGGCGCCGTTGAAGTAGCCGCCCCACTCCCAGCCGTGGTCGGCGAACAGGTCGACGACGCGGTCGCCGTCGTTGACGACGCCTGGTTTGCGCAGGGGGCGGTCGGCGAAGCGCCTGGCGTTTGTGTGGGCGACGGAGCCGTCGGGTTCGACCCAGGGGTTCTCGCGGGGGTTCAGGTCGATGGCCTGGCCGAAGGAGTGTTTGGACCAGCTGGTGCCGCCGGTGGCCTGGCGGCAGTTGAAGGCCGAGGTGTTGTCGGCGTCGATCGAGTCGAAGTCGCTGGCCCTGTAGGCGGCGATGTTCTCCATGCGGGTGATGGGGAAGCGCCATTCGTACAGCTTGCCGAAGATGTCCACCACGTCGTCGGTGACCACGCGGTTCACGATCAGCTCGCCGGTGTGCGCCTTCTTGTCGAAACCCCAGTAGGTCATGGTGACCTTGCGCAGGCCGGACGGCCCGACCGGGCAGCCGGAGCGCCACGAGGCGCCGAGCTCCTTGGCCGTGACGCGGGAGACCTTGGCGGTGAACTCCGGGGGTCCCGCCGGCGTCGGCGTGGGGGAGGGCGTGGGCGTGGCGGGCGCCGTGGTCGGCGCGGGGGAGTCGGGCGTGGGTGCGGCGGGCTTGGGGTCGGCCGGGTCGACGGAGCCCGCGGGGCCGCAGGCGGTGACGGCCGCCGCGACCCAGGCCAGGGCGAGAACGCCCAGGTGGCGAGGCTTTCGAATCTCGGGCATACGCCAGCGTACGGCCGTTGCGTGATTGGTCGTGACGGAATCGTGATGACGGCCCGCAAAGCCTCTCCACCGGGGCCGTACCCGGTCCGTGTCGCGTCTTTTACCGGCGAGTGCTCGCGCACGTGTTCGAGGACGCGCTACAGTTTTCCGCATCGGATCGAACACCGGTTCGGTCCGATGGGTCCCAGATGAGGGGTGGTGTGCCATGGCGGCGCTGGCGTCACCCACGCGATCGGCCACCGGGCTCGTGCCCGCGCCACGCTCCTCCACGACACGCCGTAGCGCTTTCTACGGAAATCTAGGACGGCCGGTATATCCGGTCATACAGTCCGAGAGCGTGGACCCCGTGCGCAATCCCTACGCCCCTGGTGCGGGGCAGCGCCCACCGGAGCTCGCCGGGCGTGATCGTGAGCTGCAACAGTTCGAGGTCGTGCTGGAGCGGGTGGCCCGTGGCCGCCCCGAGCGCAGCATGGTCCTCACCGGGCTGCGCGGAGTGGGCAAGACCGTGCTGCTCAACACCTTCAAGTCCATGGCCATGCAGCGGCTGTGGGGCACCGGCAAGATCGAGGCTCGGCCGGAGCAGTCCATCCGCCGCTCGGTCGCCGCCGCCCTCCACATGGCCATCCGTGAGCTCGCCCCCCGCCACCGGGCCCCCGAGCGCATCGAAGAGTTCCTCGGCGTGCTGAAGGCCTTCGCGATGCGCGACCCGGGCGCGGCCAAGGGCACCTCCCACTGGTCGCCCGCCATCGACGTCCCGGCCGGCCGCGGCCGGGCCGACTCCGGCGATCTCGAGATCGACCTCACCGAGCTGTTCGTGGACGCCGCCTCGGTGGCCACCGACCTCGGCGTGGGCATCGCCCTCTTCATCGACGAGATGCAGGACATCCAGGCGCCGGACATCTCGGCCCTGTGCGCCGCCTGCCACGAGCTGTCCCAGAGCGGCGGCCCGCTGATCGTGGTGGGGGCGGGCCTGCCCCACCTGCCCGGCGTGCTCAGCGCCAGCAAGAGCTATTCCGAGCGCCTGTTCCGGTACGCCAGGATCGACCGCCTGGACCGCGAGGCCGCCGACCTGGCGCTGATCGCCCCTGCCGAGCGCGAGCAGGTCGAGTTCACCCCCGACGCGCTCGACGCGCTGTACGAGGCGGCCGACGGCTACCCCTACTTCGTCCAGGCGTACGGCAAGGTGGCCTGGGATCTCGCGCCGCGCAGCCCCATCACCGCCGACGACGTCCGGGTCGCCGCGCCCGAGGCCGAAGAGGAGCTCGCGGTGGGCTTCTTCGGCAGCCGGTACGAGCGGGCCACCCCCGCAGAGCGCGACTACATGCACGCGATGGCCTCGGTGGGCGACGAGCCCGTGCCGACGGCCGACGTCGCCGAGCTGCTCGGCCGCAAGCCGTCCAGCCTGTCCCCGGCCCGCGACAGCCTCATCAAGAAGGGATTGATCTACAGCGCGGAACGCGGCCTGATCGCGTTCACCGTCCCGCACTTCGGCCGGTTCCTGCGAGCACAACCGGTCTAGCGCGGGGGAGTCCCGCACCCCATTGACCTCTCTACGGCTTTCTAGAGGGGAAGCTAGAGAGCCGTAGAGAGCTGAATTCGTGGTGCCGGACCCCGGTCGGCGGGCCGGGCGTCCGGCACCACGAGACGCTGGTCCGTGGCCGGTGAGCTTCGAGCCGCTCGATGACCTGCCCCGTCGCGGGCCACGTCGCCGGCGTGAGCGCTACGGGAATCTAATGCTGTCTAGTGCACAGCCGATACTTCGATAGATTCCCGCAGACCCTCGCCCTCCACCTCCATCACGCCCACCCGCACCGGCGCCCGCCGACCGGTGAGGTAGACCGCGAACACCACCTCGGCCGGGGCGCCCTCGGCCGTACGGCCGGGGTAGACGAAGAACCGCCAGCACAGCTCGCGCCAGGAGTCCGACGGCTCGCCGGACAGCAGCAGCGGCGCGTGCGCGCGCCACTCCCCGCTGGCGCGCAGGCGGTGCAGCGCCCGCCCGGCGGGCATGGGGCGCTGCTCGCACGGCGCGCGGTGCCGCACCCGGGCGATGCCCTCGCCCATCTCGGGGGACAGGAGCACCAGCACCGCCGCGCCCGCCAGGGTCGCCACCACCAGCCCGGCCGACATCCCGGACACGATGTCCGCGCCGGACACCGGCACCAGGGCGACCACGACCGCCAGGCCGACCAGCACGGCGGCCCGCGCGATGGAGCGCAGGCCCACCGGGGCGGAGCTGGCCTCGCCGAAGCAGCCGCAGCCCACGTCCGGCCGGCGGCGGCGCAACTCCCACAGCACGTAGGTCGCCACCGCGAAGAACGCGATCGTGCCCCAGCGCGGCAGCGGGTTGCCGGTGAACAGCAGGCCCACCGCCAGCGTGACCTCCCCGCCCGCACAGAAGATCATGAACGGCCGGCGCCAGCGGTCCGGGATCAGCACCCCCGGCCCGAGCCGCGACAGGTTGCCCGGCTGCCCGTGCCCGCCCGCGGTCGCGAACTTGGCCACGCCGCCGAGCAGGAGCATCAGCACCAGAAGCTCGAGCGCCACGGTCGCGAGCATCGTCTGCGCGATCATGCCTTACTCCTCTCCACGGCCGCCCCGTGGCCGCGACTCGCTTGCGGTACCGGCAAAAGCTCACCCCAGCCCGACGCGGGCGTTGAAGCACCCCTTGGTGAGGTCGCCGCCGAGTTCGACGAACGACACCGCGGACAGCTCGGCCACCCGCCCGCGCGGCGACGTGCCGCATTCCACGCACCGGTCGCAGAACCGTCCGGCCACGCATCCGCAGGCCAGGATCGGCAGCACCGCCGACCTGCCCTCGCACACGTTGCCGACGTACAACATCGAGCCGAGCGACAGGTAGGGCAGCCCGGTGCAGGACACACCGGTGTCCTCGCAGTCGGCGTCGGCCCGCTCCAGCTTGGGGTACGCGACGCCCGCCTCGCCGTCGTCGAAGGCGTCCGACCAGACGGCCGAGCCGGAGACGCGGGACTGCACCCCGCCGTACGCGGCCGGGGGCGGCGGCACGGCGGCGGCACGGTAGGTGGGCTGCGAGCTGGCCGGGAGCCAGGCGTACGTGGCGCCGCCGGAGCGGGTGCCGATGGCGTCGAAGAGGAACCCCGGCTCGAACTGCGGATGCCGCACCCGGATGCGACCGGAGGCGGTGTACGGGATCACGACGGTGCGGGTGCCGCGGTGCGGGCCGCAGTCGAGCTCGACCGTGCGGTCCTTGCCCTCGGTGCCGATCGAGCGGATCACGCCGGTGACGCGGGTGATGTCCGCCCAGATGCGCTCGGCCACCCGGCCGGACTGCCGCGCCCGGATCACCACCCGGGACCCGACCGGTAGATCGGTGGGCGTCACGACCTTGCCGCGCCAGGCGACGGCCCAGGGCGCGACGACCAGGCGTTCCTCCGCACCGTCGGCGTTCTCGACGATCAGGAGGTGCGGGCTGACGTCGCGGATCTCGCCGGTGACGCCGGTCAGCGGGGCGAGCCCCGGGTCCTCGGCGGAACGCGGCCCCGAGCCGCGGCCGAGCGCGGCGGACGCCAGGGCGTGGCGGCGCTCGACACCCATCGGCCCCTCCCCGGTTGCCGTCGGGATCCATTGGTCCGGAGATAGCGTCACATGTTTTCCGGCGGGCCGGTAATCGGGCGGAGCAAAGAATCCCACCCACCGCGGCGTACGTAGCAAATCCCTCATACCCGGGTGAATTACTCACCGCCCGAGCCTGCTACCGGCCTGTAACGATCTTTGCCGTTGACGGGCCGAAACCAGGACGAAGGTTCAGCGGTGCCAGAGCTCTGGACTGCGATTCTGACCCCGAGGTCCGAATGACTGCCCCTTCGCCCGATACCGGTGAATCGCATGAGCGGTAAAGACGAGGAGTTCCGCGAGTACGTCGTCGCCCGCGGTCCCGCGCTGCTGCGCGTGGCCCACCAGCTGGCCGGCCAGCCCGCCGACGCCGAGGACCTGCTCCAGGCGGCCCTGACCAAAACCTACCTGGCCTGGGAACGGATCAACGACCGCGCCGCCCTGGACGGGTACGTCCGCCGCGCCATGGTCAACATCAACATCTCGTGGTGGCGGCGCAGGAAGCTGGAGGAGTACCCCGCCGAGCACCTCCCCGACGCGCCGGCGCGGGACGTGCCGGGCCACGGCCTGAGCCACGAGCTGCTGGAGGAGGCGCTCGACCGGCTGCCCGTCCGGCAGCGGGCCGCCATCGTGCTGCGCTACTACGAGGACATGAGCGAGCCCGAGATCGCCAAGGCCCTCGGGGTCAGCGTCGGCACGGTGAAGAGCACGGTGTCCCGGGCCATGGCCAAGCTGCGCGGGGACGTCGTCCTCGTGCGGGCCCGCCGCCCGGAGGCGTGCGACCCGTTACCCCAGTGACCCGGACGGGGCGCTTGTCCAAGGCCCGCCGCCGGTCCAGACTCGGGTGCGGAGGTGGCGCCTGATGCGCAGCACGATGCCCGACCACCCGCTCACCATCACCTCGATCATGCGGTACGGCACCGGTCTCTTCGGCGACCACGAGGTCGTCACCTACACCGGGGACGGGTACCGGCGCATGCCGTACCACGAGCTCGCCCGGGAGACGGCCCGCCTGGCCGGCGCGCTGCGCGCCCTCGGCGTGGACGGCGACCAGCGGGTGGCCACGTTCTGCTGGAACAACACCGAGCACCTGGCCGCGTACCTCGCGGTGCCGAGCATGGGCGCGGTGCTGCACACGCTGAACATCCGTCTGTTCCCCGAGCAGGTCGTCTACATCGCCAACCACGCCGAGGACGACGTGCTGCTGGTGGACGGCTCCCTGGTGCCGCTGCTCGCGCCGATCCTGCCGGAGATGAAGACGGTGCGGCACGTCGTCGTCATCGGCCCCGCCGACACCTCGGCGCTGGGCGCGGCGGGCAAGGAACTGCACGACTACCGCACGCTGCTCGACGCGCAGCCCGACGTCTTCGACTGGCCCGAGCTGGACGAGCTCACCGGCGCGTCCATGTGCTACACCAGCGGCACCACCGGCAACCCCAAGGGCGTCGTCTACAGCCACCGCTCGATGTACCTCCACTCGATGAGCGTGTGCACCGGCAACGCCATGGGGCTGAGCGCCGGCGACCGCGTGCTGCCCATCGTGCCGATGTTCCACGCCAACGCCTGGGGCATGCCGTACGCCGCGCTGATGGCCGGCGCCTCGCTGGTGATGCCGGACCGCTACCTGCAGGCCGAGCACCTGGCCAGGATCATCGCCGAGGAGCGGCCGACGTCGTCCGGGGCCGTGCCGACCATCTGGGGCGACCTGCTGCGGCACGCACGGCAGCACGGCTCGGACCTCTCCTCGCTGCGGCTGGTGCCGTGCGGCGGCTCGGCCGTGCCCGAGTCGCTGATGCGGGGCTTCGAGGAGCTCGGCGTCCACATCGTGCAGGCGTGGGGCATGACCGAGACATCGCCGCTGGCCACCGTCGCGCACGGGGACACCTGGGACCTGCGCGTCACGCAGGGCAGGCTGCTGCCCGGCGTCGAGGGCCGGCTGGTCGGCGGCGGCGACGTCGTGCTGCCCGCGGACGGGCAGGCGGTCGGCGAGCTGGAGGTGCGCGGCCCGTGGGTGACCGGCGCGTACTACCTCGACGAGGACGGCTCGCGGTTCCACGACGGGTGGCTGCGCACCGGGGACGTGGGCAGGCTGGACGAGCACGGGTACGTGACGCTCACCGACCGCGCCAAGGACGTCATCAAGTCGGGCGGGGAGTGGATCTCCTCGGTCGAGCTGGAGAACGCGCTGATGGGTCATCCCTCGGTGGTCGAGGCCGCCGTCATCGGGGTGCCTGACGAGCGGTGGGGGGAGCGGCCGCTCGCCTGCGTGGTGCTGGACGGCCTCGCCACCGTGGCGGAACTGCGGGACTACCTGTCGGGCAAGGTGGCGCGCTGGCAGCTGCCCGAGCGATGGGCGTTCGTCGACGCCGTCCCGAAGACGAGCGTCGGCAAGTTCGCCAAGCGCACCTTGCGTGAGATGCACGCCAGAGGCGAGATCGCGGTCACTGAAGGCTGACCTCCGTCGCGGCGCCGGCGGTGGCGCAGGGCCGCACCACGTCCCGGATGATCCGCAGCGCGTCCAGCAGGGTGGTGAGCTGGTCAGGCGGGAGCAGGCCGGTGAACCACCGGTCGATGTCCTCGATGTGCCGGGGGATCACCGATTCCAGGCGGGTCAGGCCTTCGGGCGTCAGGGTCGCGTAGGAGGCCCTCCGGTCGCTGGCGCACGCGACGCGCTCGACGAGCCCTTCGCGTTCCAGGCGGTCCACGACGCGGGTCACCCCGCTGGTGGACAGCGACGTCTGCGCCGCCAGGTCGCTCATGCGCAGGCGGTGGCCGGGGGAGCGTCCGAGACGGATCAGGGTCTCGAAGTCGATGTCGGACAGCTTCGACTCCGCGAAGGCGCCCGCCATCTTGGCCATCAGTCCGGTGTGGACTTCGGCGAGCAACCCCATCGCGGTGAGCCGGGGGTCGTCGAGTGGGATCACAGTCATAGTCTACGCCAGGGATAGTTGACGTGAGGAATATTCCTCGTGTAGATGTTTGTTGCTGCAAACATCCGCACGGCAACCACTGATCCGCAGGAGTAACACCATGAGCACTCGCGCCTGGGAAGGCATCACCATCCCCGAGGCCGGTACCTTCGACCTGGACGCGTCGCACACGCACGTCGGTTTCGTCGCCAAGCACATGATGGTGACCAAGGTCCGCGGCGCCTTCGGTGAGTTCTCCGGCACCGTGACCATCGCCGACGACCCGCTGCGGTCGTCCGCCGAGCTCACCATCAAGACCGACAGCATCGACACCGGCAACGCCGACCGCGACGGCCACCTTCGCGGCGACGACTTCCTGTCGGTGGACAAGTTCCCTGAGATCACCTTCCGCAGCACCCGCGTCGTCAGCCACTCCGACGAGGACTTCGTCGTCCTCGGTGACCTCACCATCCGTGACGTCACCAAGGAGGTCACCCTCAAGGTCGAGTACGGCGGCGCCGGCACCAACCCGTGGGGCGCCGAGGTCTTCGGCTTCTCCATCTCGACCGAGATCGAGCGCGAGGAGTTCGGCCTCACCTGGAACGTCGCCCTGGAGACCGGCGGCGTGCTGGTGAGCAAGAAGGTCAAGATCGAGGTCGAGGGCGAAGCCACCCGCCGCGCCTGACCCCCGCCGACGGCGGTCTCTCCGCTACGGGGAACATCGCCATCAAATCGGTCATAGCTACTCCTGGGATCACCCACATCTTGTGTCCACACCCTGTGGACACAAGATGTGTCCCTCGGCGGTCCGGGTGTCCCGGACCGCTGTTCAGTCTTCGTCCAAGGCACTGTCGATCTCCTCCGCAATCCACTTTGCCGCCCAGCGAGAACGCCGGTACGCTGTCCTGAGCCACATGGCCATCAGGAGGCTTCGCCTAGTCAGGTCTATGGCGCCGCACTGCTAATGCGGTTTGGGTTCATCGCCCATCCGGGGTTCAAATCCCCGAGCCTCCGCCCTACCAGAGGCCCTCACCCGATCCACCGGGCGAGGGCCTTTCTGCTTCCTCACCCCCGCCCCGTCACATCCTTTTCACCCCCCACTCCCCCCACAACCGCCTCAAGATTTCTTGACCCCACCCCACCCAAGCACCGTACCGACACCATCCCACCCCTTCCCGAGCCAAAAGTCCCGAACCCCCACCTTTCGAAGGATGGACTTTCCCCCCCACACACCTCCCCCCCCCCCCCCCCCCCCCCCCCCCCCCCCCCCCCCCCCCCCCCCCCCCCCCCACC
>NZ_JBHSRF010000101.1:12994-28456 GCF_042658925.1 Sphaerisporangium aureirubrum | reverse complement strand
GAACACCCGGATCGAACTCGCCAACGCGATCTTCGAGTACCTGGAGATCTGGCACAATCGGCAACGACGGCACAGCAGCCTGGGCATGCTCACCCCGATACAGTTCGAGACCGCGTCCACCGTGGCATGACAACCCAGAAACGCGACTCCACCGAACCCGGGGCACACCAGCGCTTCCACCGATCCCGGAGCGGTTCAGTGATTCGCCTCCACCGCTAGGTCACAGTCTCGGCGCGACTGGGATATTCGAGCTTGTTGATCTCAGCAGGCGGTGATCCTTAGGGCATGGGAGAGGAGCGCCCAGGGCGGCCGTTCGGGTTCGTACTCCTGCTCATGGTGGTGGGTGTAGTGGCGGCGGTGGTGCCGTTAGTGCCCTCCACCTGGCCTCTGGCGGTGCGGTTGCTACTTGCCGCGATTGGGGTCATCGCAGCGGGGGCTGCCGGGTCGTACGTCAGCGAATGGCTCGCTGCGCGAAGGGCCATCAAAGCAGCTGAACAGGCCGCGATCGCGGAGGAGGAGAGGCGCCGGGAGACGCTGGTGGCCACTCGTGAGGTGGCCGCAGCAGGTGAAAGCGTGGCGGGACTGTTGCGTCCTGAGCGTGGGGCGGTGACCTTCTTTGGGCGTGTGGAAGAGCTAAAGTCGCTGACTCGTTGGTGCGGGCATGAAGATTCGTGCCCGGTATGGCTGCTAACAGGACAGGGCGGCGTGGGGAAGACTCGATTGGCCCTGCATTTTGCCGAGTCCCTGCCGATTGATGAATGGGAGTATTTGCTAGTCCGGCAGGGGCACGAGGTAGAGGCCGTCCGGGCTGCGGCTCATATGGAACAGCGGGTGTTGCTCTTGGTCGACTACGCCGAGACCCGCTCTGATCTCGGGGAGATGCTGGCTGAAGTAATCCGTTTGGAATCGGCTGGGCATGCGGGCGGGCTGCGGGTGCTGCTGGTGGCTCGTCAAACTGGTGAATGGTGGACTGAGCTGGACACCGAATCACATGCAGTTCGGGACCTGGTGGCTCGCACCTCGGTGTTGGAGTTGGCACCTGCCTTGGATAGCGACCGCGATGACCTTCAGGTCATTGAGGAGGCGTTGCCGTCTTTCGCCGCTGCGCTTGGATGTCCAATACCGCAGGTGGCGTTTACCGTGGATTCGGAGGAGCAGCTGCCGGCTTTGGTGTTGCATGCAGCCGCGCTGGTGGCGGTGCTGGACCAGGAACAGGGCACCATGGGGGGACGCGCTGCAGCGGAGTTTGGGGTGTTGGAGCGGCTGCTTGGGCACGAGCGGCGGCTGTGGGACAAGACTGCCCGGCGTGCCGGGGTGGGGGTGGATCTAGCGGTACTGCAGCAGGTGATCGCTACTGTGACGCTCCTGCTGGACCCTATGGATCATGATGAGGAGGGTGTGCGGGCGCTGGTGCGGCGCGTGCCCGACCTCGCCCGGGCGGATGACAGGCGGATCGGAGCAGTGGTGCGATGGCTATGCCAGGTATACCCCGGAGTCGGGGAACCGGTTGGAGTGCTGCGGCCTGATCTCCTCGCTGAGCGTCATGTCGTCGATCAATTGATCAAATCTCCGGAATTTAATCGGCTATGCCTCACCAGTTTGACGACTACCCAGGCGGAACGAGCGCTGACGCTTCTCTCGCGAGCCTGTAGTCATCACGACAAGGCGCAGGAGATGCTGATTCGTGCCGTGGAAGAGAGTGTGCCCCACCAGGTTAATCAAATCGTGTTGGTAGCGCTACAAGGCGGCACCCATGTTGGGCAGGCTCTCTATGCTTCGCTGCAAAGAAGAGTCCTTACCTTTGATGATCTCGAACTTGTGGCCAATGCGCTGCCCTGGGAGAGTTCTAGCCTGCTCGATGCCAGCCGGTTTGTTATCAAGAGAATTATTTCGGACTATGGCGAGATCAGAGATAGCAACCAAAAGTCATATTGGCATCGAGTCCTGGGTGCGCTAGATCTAAGAGCTGGCGACCTTGACGGCGCACTAACGCACACAACATTAGCTCTTGAGCATTATTCGGGCAATACTCAATCTGCAACCTCCGATATAATAGAACTTGGCAGGATCGTCAATAACCTGGGCACGGTGTTGTCTCAGAAGGGAATGGATAACGAAGGAGCGTGGTTCCTTCGAAGGGCTATAAGAATAAGGAGGGAGATTGTTCAGCTATCCGGAAGATTTCAGACAGAGTTGGCCGTTAGCCTTTGCAATCTTTCAAACCTTCTGAGCTCTGCTGAGGAGTCTCTTGAGCTCGCCCGTGAAGCAGTGCAGTTGCTTGAGGCATCTGAGGCGGATCATCCGGGCACGTATCAAGCAGAGCTCGCTGGAGCTAGAATGGCTCTCGCGTCGCGAATGGCTGATCGTGGCCTTCATGTGGATGCTCTCGGCCAGGCAAGAGCCGCAGTCGCCCTATATCATGGCGTCATTACCGAGTCTCCCGATTTCCATCTATACAACTATGCGTCGGCACTTCTAAACCAAGGGAACTATCTTGAAGAGCTTGGCTACCAGCGTGAAGCAATAACAAGCATCGAGGATGGTGTCCAGCTCCTAAGGGAGATTTCTGGAGCATATCCCAATCGGCATGATGCCATGCTGGCGAACAGCTTAGTCAACTACGCCACGAGCCTTAGCAGGCTCGAGGGTCGCATGCAGGACGCAATATCAGTCATGTCCGAGGCCATTGATATTACCCGTGAACTGGTATCTGTCGACCGGCTGGCTCATGGAGGACTCTTCGGTCAGACACTTGTTCACATGGGCCTAGTGATGAGACGGGCAGGCCGTCATAGAGAAGCCCTGGATTCCATCGCGAGGGGCGTTGGTGTTTATAGGGACCTGTCGAGCTTCAGCGAGTTTGAACGCATCAATATCGATCTTGGTCGAGCCCTCATGAATCTGTCGTCTTGTCAGGCCTCCTGCAACGACTTGACGGGCGCCCTGAGATCAGCAGAAGAGTCGCTAAATATCTTTCTAGCGTACCGCAGGAATGATCCCAACGTATATTTCGAAGAATGGGCTAAATGTCTCATGACTCTTGGAACGATGCTCTCCCTCTCAGGTGATCATGTAAAGGCACTATCCGTCACAAACGAGACTGTAAGCGCGTATCGAGAGCTAGCTGCGATAAATCCAGTGCGTCATTCCAGTACGTTGGCTCATATGCTGGCTTCGTTTGGGAAGCGCTACGCAGCGGTAGGTGACTATCGCCAGGCAATAGCCTGTAGCAACGAAGCTCTTGATCTATTTAAGGCATTGTCTACGGTTAGGCCTGACCAGCATGCAGGGTCGATTGGAGCGGTGCTCATAGATCTCGGCATGCATTTGTCTGAAATCGGTAGGCCGCGCGATGCCTTGAGTTGTGAGATGCAAGCAATAGAAATGTATGGCGAACTGGTAGACAGGAATCCGGCACTATATTTAGAGCAATATGCGCGCGCGCTTGACAATGCAGGGTGTTCCCATGCTCAAATGGGCGATCAGCGTGAGGCGTTGCGATATGCCCGCAAGGCTGTAAAGGCTGCACGATCGATTAGGGCGATCGACGAAGTGGCGAGTGATCAGATGCTGCTCCATGTTCTAGGCAACCTCGTGGACAGGCTCCGAGAATTCGGACTGTGGGACGAGATGCACCGCGTCAATATGGAGATCTTTACACTTACCCAGGGGCTGGAAGGAGCCCCTCCGAGTTTTCTTAGAAATGTGACTATTCTCGACTAAGTCGGATAAGCTGGCCGGTCTCCGCCTCCAGCGTCTGCCCCGTATGGGGTTGCTGCTGGCAGTTTCGCGCGTGGGCGGTGCTGGCCGCGACCGGCCGGAGAGCCGCAGCGCGGCCAGCAGACCGCCCGAACGCGCGGCGGGTCGCCGTCGGCGAGCCGCCTTTAGACCGTGACTCGTTTGGGGGCTGATCGTTGGATCGATCGTGGATGCGTTCCTTCAGCGGCTTGTGCCCGATGAGTTGTGGGAGTTGTTCCAGCGGGTGGTCCCGCCGACGCGGCCGCAGGGTGGTGGGCGGCGGCGGGTTGACGATCGGGTGATCCTGGCGGCGATTGTGTACGTGGCCACCACCGGGTGTGCTTGGCGGCAGGTGCCGCCGGTTTTCGGTGCCTCCTGGCAGACGGTGAATCGCCGTTTCGCCGAGTGGAGTGCCGCGCGAGTTTGGGCCAAGCTGTACCGGATCTTGCTGGACGAGCTCGGCGCCCGGGGAGAGCTGGACTGGTCGCGGTGCGCGATCGACTCGGTCAGCGTGCGTGCTGTCAAAGGGGGGAGCTGACAGGTCCGAATCCTGTCGATCGCGGCAAGAAGGGGTCGAAGATCCACCTCATCACCGAACGGACCGGCCTGCCCATCGCTGTCGCGATCAGCGCCGCCAACGTCCACGACAGCCAGGCCCTGGAGCAGCTGGTGCGCAGCATCCCGCCCATCCGCTCCTGCCGGGGCCCACGACGCCGCCGGCCCGCCAAGCTGCACGGTGACAAGGGTTACGACTATCCCCATCTGCGGGCCTTCCTGCGCAGTCGTGGCATCGTCCCGCGCATCGCCCGCCGCGGGATCGAGTCCAGCCAGCGGCTGGGACGACATCGCTGGGTGGTGGAGCGGACCGTCTCCTGGCTGGCCGGCTGCCGGCGATTACACCGCCGCTATGAGCGCCGGGCCGACCACTTCGCATCCTTCGTGGCCATCGCCGCAGCCCTCATTTGCTACCGCCGCCTCACCAAATGAGTCGTCGTCTTAATAGATGTACAGATAAGTTACTTTCGGATCTTGGTCGCGTCCTCGGTTATCAGGGTTGGGCGAGTGGTGCTGCGCTGGTCCAGGTGTGTTCGATGCTGGTCGGTAGGGGGTCTGTCTAGATAACGGTGTATCTCGATCTTGATTAGTTATCGGGTGATCGGGGTCAGGCGGCCTTCGAAGGTGATGGCGAAGGCGTTCAGTGCGGCTTTCCAGCGGGTGACCCAGCGTTTGCTGCCCTTGCCGGTCGGGTCCAGGCTCATGATCGCCATGTAGACGCACTTGAGCGCGGCCTGCTCGTTGGGGAAGTGGCCACGGGCCTTGACCGCCCGCCGGATCCGGGCGTTGACCGACTCGATCGCGTTGGTCGAGCAGATCACCCGGCGGATCTCGGTGTCGAAGCTGAGGAAGGGCACGAACTCGGCCCAGGCGTTCTCCCACAGTTTCACGATCGCCGGATACTTGCCGCCCCAGACCTCGGCGAACTCGTAGAACCGCTCCAGTGCAGCGGCCTCGGTCGCGGCGGTGTAGACCGGCTTGAGTGCTTTGGCGATGGCGCCCCAGTGCTGGCGGGCGGCATAGCCGAACGAGGCACGCAGCAGGTGCACCACGCAGGTCTGCACGACAGCCCGCGGCCAGACGGCCTCGATGGCCTGCGGCAGCCCTTTGAGACCGTCGCAGACCACCATCAAAGCGTCACCCACCCCGCGGTTCTTGATCTCGGTCAGCACGTGCAGCCAGAACTTGGCGCCCTCACCGCCGTCGCCGGCCCACAGACCAAGAATGTCGCGCTCGCCATCGACAGTGACCGCCAGCGCCACGTAGACGGGCCGGTTGGCGACCTGCCCCTCACGCAGCTTCACATGGATCGCATCGATGAAGATCACCGGATAAACCACATCCAGCGGCCGGTTCTGCCACCCGGCCATCCCCTCCAGCACCTTGTCGGTGATCGTGGAAATGGTCTGCCTGGACACATCCGCGCCGTACACCCCGGCCAGATGCGCGCAGATCTCACCGGTGGTCAGGCCCTTGGCGGCCAGCGAGATGACCATCTCATCGACCCCGGACAACCGCCGCTGCCGCTTACGCACGATCTTCGGCTCGAAACTGCCGTCCCGATCACGCGGCACGGTGATCTCCACCGGCCCCACATCGGTCAGCACCGTCTTGGACCGGCTGCCGTTGCGGGTGTTACCCGACCCGTTGCCCGCGCGTTCATGCTTGTCATGACCCAGATGATCGGTGATCTCGCCTTCCAGGGCGGACTCCAGCACCAGCTTGGTCAACCGGCCCAGCAACCCGTTCTCACCGACCAGTTCCACCCCCTCGGCCCGCGCCTGGCCGACCAGCCTGGCCACCAGCTCCCGATCCGCCGAGTCATCCGGCTTCTTGCGTGCCACCGCGGCGTCCTCCAGGTCAATCTCCGTCGATGCCTGGATCACAGTACTCATCAGGTGCATCCTCCATGATCAGGAGATACACCGTTGTTCTTACAGTCCCATTTGATGCGTGCCCCCGGCAGGATTCGAACCTGCGGCACCCGCTTTAGGAGAGCGGTAGCGATCAGGGTTCGTCAGCGATGGTGACCTGCGACTACAGCAAGTATAAGCGGTGAATCTTTCGTGATCATTTCGCGCATGCTTCGCGATCAGGAACGTGTGTCTGCCTCTTCGTCTCGAACTACTGGCAAGTCCTAGGTCGCGGCGCTCACGCGCTGGTCAGGCGGCAGGCTCAGTCGCACATTTGATGGGCGAACTCCTCAGGATCCACCTCACGCATGAGCTCGTTCATCGTTCCCCAAGCGGTGGTGACGGTGGTCCAATCGCAACCACCAGTGAGCCGGAACGGCTGCTTCCCGTCACCGACGACTGTCGAAGCCTTTAGTCCATCGACCTCATAGTCGATTGCCAGCCGGAACGTGAAAGAGCCAGCGGAACGGCCTGGAGTTACCCTGACCCGGACGACGAAGCTTTGCTTCTTGCCCGGAGCCACGTTCACGATTTCTACGTCGAAGAACCTGCGGCTTGTCTCATTACCGTACTCGTCCATAAAGAACGGGCGCCGGTCAGGGCCGTCGACATGGATCACCATCGCATTGACCTGATCGCCGCCGCATGTATTTAGGTTGACGAACGCTCCCCGAACGGAATCGGCCTGGACAAGCTCGACGATTCGCACGTCGGTGATCGTCACCTGTTGCGGCAGTGGTGTCTGGGCGTTGAACCGGATGGCGATCTCGTCATGGGCGTACCCCCCGAGGTCGAGTTCGCCGCGCATGAACGCACGCGGATCAGGAGGTTGCTCGGTGACCTTCAGGAACTTCGCTGCCGAGGCCTTGACCTCTTCTGGCAAAACGACCCTGGAGCAGGTGTTATCCACTCCAGTGATGGTCAGACGGAGGGGGTATCCGGCAACCGACTTCTGGGAGGGAACGGCGTGTGGCTGCTTGACATCGCTGTGAACGAGGACAGCTACCATCACTAGTAGCAGGACGAGCGCTAACACTGCGAACAGGGAAACCAAATGACGTCCCGTTATGCCGAAGGTGTTGCCCTGAAAGATGTTGGAGTCTCTGGCGGTCCCTGTCGACGTCGCTCTCATCAATGCCGGAGTCACCTGATCCGAAGGTGGCGCCCCTGAATCTTTCCGTTCCTCAGTCAACGTTAACCTCATCTGGATTGCCACACCGCCCACAACGAGTGCGACCAGCCCTGATCCCCAGGTCCACGACCATTGACCAGTGATCTCGTTGGTTGCGACGCCGATCCCGGCGGCGATGAGCACGGAAGCACCTGCACCCACCGCACGTAGCATCGTCCTCGACATTCATCCCCTCAGCTTGTCGAAATCAGACACTATCAAGGAGAAGCTGAGGCAACGGCAATTTCACCGAAACGAACACTTTATTCGATCTTGTCGAAAGAAGGCGAGTCGGTTTGGTCTCGTTCAGGACAGCGACCTAGGTCACCGAGTATCTGTTAGAACAACCTCTTCGATGGACTATCGGGCTCCATAGAGGCGCTCGACGTGCAGCGACTCGTCCCCGGCCACGGGAAGGTATGGGAAGGATCAACCACCGAAATCCGATGAGGGCCGGCATAGCCGGGCACCGACGCTGATTACACACGCGAAGCCCAGGTCATAGCCCATTGACCTGGGCTTTCGCGCGGCGCGGCCAGGTAGATTCGGTCCCCCAAACCTTCTGATCCGTAGGGAAAGGCAAACCCGTCGTCAGAGGCTCTACGCCCTGGTCAGATGGCAGATGCGGACCGTTCCCATGCATTACTGTGTGGTGTTGTTGCTGTACGCGCTGCTGTACAGCACTCCCGGAGCGGGTTACACCGGTCCCCTACGACGACCCTTCTGAATGACCTACCAGGGGCTGCCGACGGGGACCTCGCGACTCATGTATGGCGAGTTCATCTAGGGCGACCAGCAACTCTTGGGGCGACCGGACCAAGCCAGGGTTACGTGCCATGAACGCCAACTCGCGCGATGACAGGTCGCGCACCGCGAGCACGCCGTCACACTTTAGAATGATGATCGATCCGATCATCACCACCGCAGTCTGCTGCGTCTCTAATGCCTGGATCAGCGCTGCCACCGCTGCGCCCTTCTTCTCATCCACCTCGGAGATGGGCTGCTGGAGAAGCCGTAGCCGAGCTGCATACTCCAAGTCGGCGAGAAGCGCTTTAGCCTCCTCAGATCCAGCCCATGCCCGGAGAAACAGCCGCAACCGCAGAAACCACGACCCACGCACAATCGGTAAGCGCTCCGCTACCTCGATGCCATAGGCGGCAAGTACGTCCATGACGGCACGCCCTACGCTCTCGGCTCCTGCCTCGTCAGCGAGGTAGATCATGGCGTGCTGATCAGGCACTTCATTCCCTAGCCACTCCAAAAGTACGTGGTTCAGCAAGCCGTGTTCCCCAGCTCCGCCATGGGTCACTTGGGCGGCCCGGCTCTGTCCGAGTGGTTTGGGCTCACTTATGAGGCCGCTGTCAGGCGCAGCGGTGGCCTGATCGCCCCTCGATTCCAGTCCCCCATCAGTGGCTACCCGACGCGGAGACCCCAGATCCGCAGTCTCTAAGGCGGCAGGGTTAGCGAGCAGTGCGCGCACCTCCGATTCGCGGTAACGCCGATGCCCACTAAGAGTGCGGATAGAAGTGAGTTTGCCCGCTTTAGACCATCTAATCACGGTTTTCGGATCGACCCTGAACATCGTGGCTACTTCTGCGGGGGTCAGCAGGCGTTCAGCAGGACCTTCCACGTGGGGACATCTCCTCGTCGCGGATCGTTCGCCGTTGCTTGGGCAACTTCCGAGTGAGTGCATCACCCGCCAGTATCTTCAGCGTCTCAGAGGAGGTTACGTTGAGGAAGGACATGTCACGAAGGGAACCGAAGTTTGGTGACATCGGTCGCATCACACGTTAGGAAGCCGACCCGGAGCGCAAGGTTGTCAGGCCCGAGCTCAGCAAGCGGCGCGCCCATGACCGTCCGCTTTTCAGGCAGACCAATCACCCTGGTCGGGTAGCGGAGACCGTGGTCAGAGGGTGGTGGACGGTGGTCGAAGTGAGTCCGTGTGTGGGGACGTTGCTGTCAGCGCTGCTGTCACCTCAGCCATGGTCACCAGTGGCGAGTCCCGACGAAGGAGGGGCTTGGCGTCGATCGCCCCAGCAACCAGCGGCGGTTACCGAAGTCAGCGATCGTCACGGCCTCGCCGCAGGGCTCGACAAAGACACCCTCATCAGGGCGAGTCCTCTGAATGGTTGTCGGCGTTGCCCAAAGTCGCGCGGAGCAGACGGGCCCGGCGGGCCAGGGTGGTAGTGGTATACAGGCCGATGCCAGCGCCGGCGACCTGGAGCAGCTGGGCGAGGAAGTCGAGGGCCGGGGACATGGTGGGCTCTCCTGAATAGCAACAGCGGGATAGGGATTGTTACAGGCCGCCGCTGATGACTGCTTGTTGCCGCAGGCCGGGGCCACAACCACTGCAACCTAACGGTTTTCAAGACCGCCGCCGACTGTGAAGACATCCGCCGACGACCGCGCTTATGGCCTCGAAGTCGGGTTTCACCGAAAGATCATCTCGCATATATCGCGCGGACCCCGCCAGGAGCCCTGCAGTGGGTCTCTTGCTTGGATGACACATAACTACGTAGACGACCCCAGGTTTAGGAAACCATAGACGAGGTGTGGTGCGTTGCGGCTCTGATCACTTGCCAACTGAAGGACGCCGCCGATACGCGGATCATTATCTGATCTGTGTGCTTCAGAGAGCAGTAACGAGACGGCCGTAGATCATCCTGCTCATATCCCATGCCCGTCCAGTAAACCCATTTCATCCTCTGGTGGGAGGTCGCTGGTCACAGCATGATCGCGGGTCGGGGATTCGGTATGCGACATGCAGAAACCCCTGGTAGACGGGTTGATCACCACAATCACCGTGTCCGGACCAGGGGTTTCTGCATGCTGTTCTATCGTGCTGCCGTCGATTTGTCGCGTTCAACGCTCAACTACGTCGCCGGGCTGATCCGCCGTCGCCGCAAGGCGTCCGGGTCGACGTGGCGGCTGCTCAACCCCGGCCGGCAGGCCCTGCTGGTCCTGGTCCACCTGCGTAAGAACGAGACGTTCGCCCAGGCCGGAGCGGGGTTCGGCGTGTCGGCAACGACGGCGTGGCGGTACGTGCGCGAGACCGTCATGCTGCTGGCGGCTCGCTCCCCCACGCTCGGGCAGGCGTTGCGGAAGGCGACCAAGGACGGGCTGACACACCTGATCCTGGACGGGACGCTCATCCACACCGACCGGGTGAAGGCCGACCGCCCGTACTTCTCCGGCAAACACCGGGTGCACGGGATGAACGTGCAGGTCATCGCGGGCCCGGACGGGCGGATCGTCTGGACGTCGGGGGCGATGCCCGGCAAGACCTGCAACCTGACCGCCGCACGAGCCTGGGGCATCCTGCGCGAACTGGACAACGCGGGGATCCTCACCCTGGCAGACAAGGGCTATCAAGGAGCCGGGGCCACCGTCGTTGTCACGCCGTACAAGGGCAGGAACAAGCCGGAGTCACAAAAGCAGGCCAACCGATCGCACGCCAAGCTCCGCGGACCCGGCGAACGCGCGAACGCGCAGCTCAAAAGCTGGCACATCCTCCGCAAGCTCCGATCCGGCCCCAGCAACGCCGGCCACCTCGTCAAAGCCATCGCCGTCCTACAAAACCACCGCGTCGCTCAGACCGTCCGAGGATGAAATGGGTTCAGTGAGAGCGTCTGTGCGCAGCCATGACCTGGCCAGATCCCTGCTGTCTTGTAGGTATGGGCGAGGTTGTTTGGGAGGCTAACGCGTGAGGCAGTCGCTGCCAATGCCGACCCGAAGCTGGTCAGGGTCTGTTTGTGTGGCGGATATCGAAACTAACCCTGTACCCCCTCGATGGCACCGACACGAAATGGTCTCCTTTTCGGGGTGCGCTATTGGCGGTTGGAGTGGATAATCCTGGTATGACAGTGCAGCGGTGGGTAGTGGCTGGCACGGCTGCGGTGGTAGCCGTGCTGGCGACGGTGTTCGCGGTCATGGGGCTGAATCAGGCGGACAAGGCCGCCTCGGTGATCTCCGCACTGGCGGCGGTAGCCGCCGTCGGAATGACAGTGGGGGCGGCTTGGCCAGTGACCTCCGGCAAGGGAAGCGTACGTATCTCGGGCACCGGCAAAGCTACGGCTGGGGATGGCGGGCGGGCCAACACCGGTTTCTCAGGTCCAGCTGGGGCAGCACCTGGTCAGGTAGAAATACGCCGGACAGGCGATGCGGAAACCGAGAGTGGAAATGCCAATTCGGGTGTTGATCTCATCTGAGTCTCTAGAACGGCCACATGATGGTGGTTAGAGGCGTTGCTGGGCGAGGAGGTCGGGTGAAAAGCACCATCCGCAATAGTGGTGATGCGAGCGGTGGGCCCAACAGCCTAGCCAACACCGGGATTATCCAGGGAAATGTGTACCTGTCGGGTATGCCGAAAGCGCGCTCTGCCTACCGCGATCAGGTGAAGCAGATCTTTCCTTGGGACCTGATAGGGCGGGAGGTGGAATTGGCGGCCTTGAAGTCATTCTGCACAGGGGACGATAGCGGATGCGGATATGCGTGGTGGCAGGGGGAAGCGTGGGCGGGTAAGTCGGCATTGTTGGCTTCGTTTGTCTTAGATCCCCCGCCGGGAGTGCGGATAATATCGTTCTTCATAACTGCTCGCTACGCCGGTCATAGTGACCGCAGCGCCTTCTTGCCGGTGGTGATCGAGCAACTAGCCGAACTGCTGGATCAGACAATGCCGGCCCTGTCATTTGAGGCTATGCAGTTGGGCTGGTTTGCTCGGTTGCTTGGAGAAGCGGCGCATTGGTGCCGTGAGCGCGGTGAGCGGTTGGTATTGGTCGTTGATGGGTTGGATGAAGATCGTGGTATGACTGTCGGCCCGGGCGCGCACAGCATTGCTGCTTTGCTTCCTACGGTACTGCCGGAGGGGTTACGGGTCTTGGTAGCAGGTCGTCCGCATCCGCCGGTACCTTCCGATGTTCCTGTCCGTCATCCGCTGCGGGATCCGGGGATCGTACGGTTATTGAGTTCGTCGCCGGCGGCACAGATTATTCGGGACGATGCCGAACGGGAACTGGAGCATTTGCTGTATGGCAGCGGTGGTGAACGTGACCTGCTGGGATTGTTGGTAACTGCCGGTGGCGGCTTGAGTAGTAGTGACTTGGGGGAATTGACCGGAGCGGCGCCATCGGCGGTGGAGCGGCAGCTTCGGGCGGTGACGGGGCGGACCTTCAGCAGTCGTGACAGCGCCTGGCGGCCCCAGGAGGGCAGCAAGGTGTTCGTGCTGGCCCATGAGGATCTTAACGACACTGCGGTCACCGCGCTCGGTGAGACGGCCATGGCTGAATACCGGAAGAGGATTCACGCATGGGCTGATAGTTTTCGTAATCGAGGCTGGGTGGTGGGGACTCCGGAGTATCTGTTGCGTGGTTACCATCGGCTTCTGCATGGTTGCCGCGATTCGAGGCGGATGGTGGCTTACGCCACCGATCGCGCTCGACTGGACCGCATGCTAGATGTAAGTGGAGGGGATACTGCAGCGCTGGCAGAGATCGCCAACTGTCAATCCTTGATTCATGTACAGGATGTACCGGATCTCGATGTGATGCTGCTGCTGGCTCGTACCCGCGATTTTCTGGCAGATCGCAACACCAACATTCCCGTTGGCTTACCAGCCGTATGGGGCGTGCTGAGTAATCCCATCCGCGCTGAAGCACTTGCCAGATCCATCACTCGTCCGAGCCTGCAAACGCGGGCACTGAGCGATCTGGCTCGCGTCTTGGCGGAGAATGGGCAGTTCGACCGTGTTGAGGCCATCGCTCGCACCGTTAACCCAGAACATCGCGATCGCGTGCTGCGCGCACTCGCTAGCGCCTTGGCTGGGAACGGCCAGGTCGATCGCGCTGAAGCCGTCGCCCGCACCATCAACAGTGCAGAAGACCACGCCTATGTACTGAGCGACCTGGCTTGCGCCCTGGCCGAGAACGGGCAGTTCGATCGGGCTGAAGCCATTATCTACACCCTGATGACCCACCCCAGTGCAGATCTAGGCATCGGCACTGCCTTTGACCTCCGCGATCGCGCGCGGGGCAGCCTCGCCTGCGCCCTGGCTAAGAACGGGCAGTTCGATCGCGCTCAAGCCATCACCCACACCATCATCAGAGGAAAGGACCACGCTCGTGCGTCGAGTGAACTGGCTGATGCCCTAACCAAAGACGGGCAGTTCGATCGCGCTGAAGCCATCGTCCGCACCATCGCCGACCCTGATGTTCAAGCTGGCGCGCTGAGCGCCTTGGCCAGGGGTCTGGCTGAGATCGGGCGGTTCGATCGCGCTGAAGCCATCGTCCGCACCATCGCCGACCCTGATGTTCAAGCTGGCGCGCTGAGCGCCTTGGCCAGGGGTCTGGCTGAGATCGGGGCGGTTCGATCGCGCTGAAGCCATCGTCCGCACCATCGCCGACCCTGATGTTCAAGCTGGCGCGCTGAGCGCCTTGGCCCAGAACGGGCAGTTCGGCAGAGCTAAAGCCATCGCCTGCACCATCACCAACCAAGATGTTCAAGCTCGCGTGCTGAGTCGCCTAATCGGTGCTCTCGCTGATAGCGGGCAGTTCGGACGTGCCGGGGAGCTCGCCTACCACGGCGAAGCCATCGCCTGCACGATCTTTGACCCTCACGACGGAGCCTATGCGTTATCCGACCTGACTGCCGCCCTGACCAAGATCAGGGCGTTCGACCGTGCTGAGCAGGTAGCGCGGCACGCTGAAGCCATTGCTCGCACCATCACTAATTCGTATGCGCAAACTCGGGCGCTGAGCGATCTGGCCGATGCCTTGGCTGCGAACGGGCGATTTGATCGAGCCGAAGCCATCGCTTCTACCCTCACCGATCTTGATGACCAAGTAATCGCGCTGTGCAGCCTGGCCAGCGCCTTGGTCAGAAATGGGCAGTTCGACCGTGCTGAGCAGGTAGCGCGGCACGCTGAAGCCATCGCTCGCACCATCACTAATTCGTATGCGCAAACTCGGGCGCTGAGCGATCTGGCCGATGCCTTGGCTGCGAACGGGCGATTTGACCGAGCCGAAGCCATCGCTTCCACCATCAGGGAGGAGTACTACAAGGTAGGGGCATTAAGGGTTTTGATCGGTGCTCTCGCTGCTAGTGGGCAGTTCGGACGCGCTGAGCAGGTAGGCCAGCGCGCTGAAGCTATCGCCCGCACAATCCCCAGTTCGCATATGCGAGCCGCCGCGTTGAGCGATCTGGCCTATGCCTTTGGCTGCAAACGAGCAGTTCAACCAGGCCGAAGTCATCATTCTCAGCCTTAACAAGTCAGATGACCATGCTCGGGCGCTAAGCGACCTCGCTGGCACCTTGGCTGTGAACGGGCTACTCCACCACGCCGAGCAGATGGCCCATCGCGCTGAGGCCGCCGCTCGCACCATCATTAATCCAAACGACCACGCTCGTGTGTTAAGCGATTTGGTTGGAGCCCTGGCCGAGGGTGGGGAGTTCGACCGCGCGGAAGCCATCGCCAGCACCATCACCAGTTCGTATATGCAAGCTCGTGCGTTGAGTGAATTGGTTAACGCCCTAAGTAAGAGTGGGGAGTTCGACCGCGCGGAAGCCATCGCCAGCACCATCACCAGTTCGTATATGCAAGCTCGTGCGTTGAGTGAATTGGTTAACGCCCTAAGTAAGAGTGGGGAGTTCGACCGCGCGGAAGCCATCGCCAGCACCATCACCAGTTCGTATATGCAAGCTCGTGCGTTGAGTGAATTGGTTAACGCCCTAAATAAGGGCGGGGAGTTCGACCGCGCCGTGGAGGCGACGCATCGTGCTGAAGCGGCCGCTAGTGCGATCGCCAAGCCAGACATTCAAGCCCGCGCGCTGAGTGCCCTAATCGGTGCTCTCGCCGACAGCGGGCAGGTCGTCCGTGCCGTGGAGGTAGCCGATCGTGCTGAAGCGGCCGCTAGTGCGATCGCCAAACCAGACATTCAAGCCCGCGCGCTGAGTGCCCTAATCGGTGCTCTCGCCGACAGCGGGCAGGTCGACCGTGCCGTGGAGGTAGCCGATCGTGCTGAAGCGGCCGCTAGTGCGATCGCCAAACCAGACATTCAAGCCCGCGCGCTGAGTGCCCTAATCGGTGCTCTC
>NZ_JBHSRF010000101.1:0-12899 GCF_042658925.1 Sphaerisporangium aureirubrum | reverse complement strand
CCGACAGCGGGCAGGTCGACCGTGCCGTGGAGGTAGCCGATCGTGCTGAAGCGGCCGCTAGTGCGATCGCCAAACCAGACATTCAAGCCCGCGCGCTGATCGATCTGGCCGGTGCCCTGGCCAGGAACGGACAGTTCGACCGCGCCGAAGCTATCGCTCAGACCATTGAGCATCCCGATTACCTAGCTGAAATAGTTACTAAGATCATTGATTACACGACGGAGGAAAGATCACGTCGGCTGCTGGCCTGGGCGTTGACGAGAGCCAGATGGCACACATTATTGAGGGCAATCGCTGGAGTCGATTTCCCAGTGATCATCCGGCTCGCGGACGACATATTCCTCGTTCGGACAACAAAGGATGCGGCAGTTTTTGGCGAGTAGCGGGGCGAAAGCTCTCTTGTAGTCGCGGACGGGTCCGCGCAGATTCCGAGCCCTTACTGATTCTCGGTACTAGGTGCGGTGGGCAGCGATCCCCGATACATCTTGGCTCTGAGAAGTCATCCCCTCCTTCATCAGCTAGGCGATTATCCGCTGCGGCCCGTTCAATGGTCTCGCCGAAATCCGATCAATGGCGCCGGTTTCGGCCCTTCGTGACCGTGCACTCGGCTCCTGCATCCCCTGATAGTCCCACAGCCCTTGGACTCGTCCTCGGTCAAAGGGGCGTCACCACTAGCGAGAGCCGCGCACCAGAAGTGGTTGGCGTTAAGGTAACGAAGGGTTGCCCCGAATGCGTGGGCGCGAGGCAAAGGATCTTCGACGTGAGGGCAAGACGCGTAGACCGTCGATGCTCGATCGTCCTTGCCGACCACATGAAGCCACTCAGGATCGACAGAGGTTCGGAAAGGCGTTCCCCGTGACGTTCTCCTCCACCCAACTGGACCAAGATTCAATCTTCGAGCAATACATTCTGGACGAGGTCGCCCCAGCGCTCTTCCCGCAGCCAGCTTCACAGGTCATGGACTATCGAGGTTTGGGTGGCGTCCCCTTCCGCCTTCATGCGTTCGCCGGCGGCGTTCCGGCCCGGATGCGAGCTGTGGTGAATGGCCGACTGACTGAATTGGATATCACGCCACTCGTGTTCGGTGCAGCGTGGAAGATCCTGGACCTTACGATGGACAACATTCTTGGCCCGTTGCCCGACGGAAGTCCGCAGAGGATTTCGAAGAAAATCAATGTCGCAACCAACGCGAACGGACCAAGTCCCGCCCCTGCGCCTTTTGTCAATGAAACTCCGCTTTGGAAGCGGTTTATGCACGTATATGCAAACACTCTCGACCTCAGGGATTCAGTGGTGCATCGGCGACTCAAACCACATTCCGACGGTCGGTTGGAAGCCACGCCGTCGCATAGCCAGACCACCCCCGGCACGGTCATGACGCGGGAGGAGTTGGAGAGCTTCTTTCGGGCCGTCCAAGGCTTCTATACAGTGCTGATCAGGGGCAGCATCCGTACTCGCGAACGAGACAATCTCTTGTTCCTCCTCGACCAGTTGCAGACGCATCATCGCCTAGGTCCACTTCCCGGCCGGCCCATCACTCGGACTGCCCTGGTCTTGGCGCACCCCCGCCTCCTCACTTCCGGTGAATTCGAGTACGACGCGCGGCCGGTGATGAAGGACGCGCTCAATCGATGGCCGACCGGTGGTGTGGATCTGCTGCTCCAATTGCCGGATGGTTCGATCCTCGGCGGAGACCTTGAGGATGCTCCCGGCGACAAGGTCGTGGTCTTCACCTTGAACAAGCTTCCGAAGTGGTTAAGAGAACTCCCTGCATCCGAATGGGCACGGTGGGCAGCTCGACTCCCGTATTAGGACTCTCTCTTGAGCGTCACACGCCACTCGTTCGTGCGCGTGGGGTGGCGCGTGCCGCGACCGGCCGAAGAGCCGCAGCGCGGCCCGCGACCGCCCGACGCGCGCCAGCGCGCCGCAGGCGGGCTGGCCTTGATAGATGTACAGATAAGTTACTTTCGGATCTTGGTCAGGTGCCCTGGTCGCTGGGGTGGGTGAGCGGTGTTGCGCTGGTCCAGGTGTGTTCGATGCTGGTGAGGTAGGTCGTTGCTGTGCTGGTGTCGTTGTGGGTGTGGATGTGCATGACGGGGGCTTGGGCGGCTGGGGTGCCGTAGGCGTGGAGGTTGATGAGGAGGTCGTCGTCAGCGCGGTAGATGGAGTTGTAGAGGACCGTGTGATGGAGGCGGATCTCTACGCCTTCGGTGCCTTGGAGTGGTGTGTAGAGCTTGATGGCGTTGTGGATGCGGGCGGTCATGAGGTTGGGGCCGATGCCTTCGTCTGTGCCTCGGGCGGCGACGTGAGGGCTGTCGGGGTCGCCGAGCATGATGCGGACGCGGACGCCGGCTTGAGCGCGTTCGGTGATGAGGTGGAGGATGCCGGCGTTCTCGGCGAGGAATAGGCCGCTGTAGACGAGGATGTCGATCTGCTCGTGCGCGGCGGCGAAGAGTTGGCGCCAGAGGGCTTGAGGGACGGCCCAGCGGTGAGGGTAGACGGCTTTGATATCGGGGCCGATGGGGCGGTGAGGGTGGGCGGCATGGGGCCAGAGGTCTTCTTCGTGGGCGTTGAGAAGGTCGGCAATGGCCCAGCGGTGGCGAGGATGGGGGACGCGTCCCTTTAGCCAGCGGTCGACGGTTTTGGGGTCGACGGCGAGGGTTGTGGCGATGTCGATGGTGCGCATGCGGGCTTGGGCGAGGGCGTGGCGGAGGTTGTCGTTCATGCTGGTTCCCTCCTTGGCGGGTGTACCGGCACGACGACGCTAGCATAAGACGTCCCTAGACGTCCCTGGTGGTGGTGTAGAAGTTCCTCGGCGGAGAGCAGGCTCGTTGGCACGCAGCGTGACCGGTTGGGCGGTGCGCGGGAGCGGAAGGGATGCCGATGGGCAAGATCGACGAGCGGGAGCGGCCGGCCATGGATCGGCTGTTGCTGGGGCTGCGGGATCTTCTGGCGGGGCGGGGGGTGGAGGCGCATCACCTGTCTGATCAGGACGATCGGCCGTGTCTGGAGGTGTTCGACGGTCGGCTTCGGTCGCGGCGGGTGTATGTGCACCTGACGTTCCTGTGGTTCATCTGGGGTGGGCGCAACGATGAGCGCACCTCGTGTCACCAACTCGGTGACGCGGCCGAGGTGATCGCGGCGGCGGCGCAGGCGGGGTGGCCTGCAGAGGAGGACCAGGGGCCGCGGGCGGCGGAGCTTCAGAAGATCCTGGACGCCTACAAGTCGTGAGCGATTTAGCGGCCGGTGAGCCGGACAAGCGCGGGACGGCGGGTAGGTGGCTGACCGGGTGGCGGGTGTATGTGCAACTCGCCGATCGGGTGCGGGACCGGGTCACCGCAGGGGTGTATCCCGGTGGCACCTACCTGCCGTCCGAGGCGGCGCTCAGCACCGAGTTCGGGGTGGCGCGGAACACGGCGCGGCGTGCGCTGCGGGTGCTGGTGGGGGAGAACCTCGTGGTCGCCGTCCCCTCCAAGGGATACCTGGTACTGCGCGAGGAGATCCGCCATCTCGATCGGGAGTACCTGTATCAGACGATCGCAGCGGAGTTGCGGACACAGATCGAGTCGGGCCGGTTGCCGCCGGCGGGCAAGGTGCCCAGTGAGCGGGATCTGCGGCAGCACTACGCGGCCTCGCGGTCTACGGTCCGTCAGGCGCTCGGGCTGCTGGAAGGTGAGGGGCTGATCGTCGCGGTGCATGGGAAGGGCCGGTTCGTCCGCCCGGACCGGGAAGGACGTCTCAAGACGTCTGAGTCAGATCCCTGGATCGGGCGCGAGGGGGCCTGCGATGGTGAGCCACATGAGGGACATCAACATCGCCTGGGCCCGTGAGCTGGCACGGAAGACGCTCCAGGACGCGTTGCCGCGCCGGTGGGAGCACTCGCTTGGGGTCGGGCGGCGGGCTGAGCAGCTCGCCCCGATCCTGGGCAGGGACGCTGAACTTCTGGCCATGTCGGCCTACCTGCACGACATCGGGTACGCCCCGGATCTGGTGGACGTCGGCTTTCACCCGATTGACGGGGCGCGGTATCTGCGGGACGTGCATGGGGCCGATGAGCTGCTGTGCACGCTGGTCGCGCATCACACCTGCGCGGAGATCGAGGCCGGTGACCGTGGACTGCTGGACATCCTGCAAGGGGAGTTCCCCAAGCGGCGGACGGACCTGGTTCAGGCGCTGACCTACTGCGACATGACCACCAGCCCGGACGGGATACCTGTGCGGGCCGTTGACCGGCTGGCCGAGATCCGGCAGCGCTACGGCCCGGATGACCTGGTCACGGCCACCATTGAGAAGGCCACTCCGTGCATGCTGTCGGCGGTGCGGGCCATTGAGCAGCGGATGGCGCTAGCCGATGTACGGCCGGGCGGCACCGCTGAGGTAGTGGCCGATGCGCAGCCGCATCGAGCGATCCATCGGGTATCGCTCGGCTTCGTCGCGGCGTACCCAGCGCACCTCGCGTGACTCGTCGCTCGGGGTTGGCTCGCCGCTGACGGCTCGGGCGGTGAGCACGATGGAGAATTCCTGCCGGGCTTCGCCGTTGCTGGTGTAGAGGATCACGTGCTTGGGGTCGCTGTAGGTGCCGACGATGCCGGTGATCTCGCACTCGATCCCGGTTTCCTCCCGGGTCTCGCGGATGGCGGCCTGGGGGATGGACTCGCCAAGATCGATCGCGCCGCCGGGGACGGCCCAGTTGTCGTTGTCGGTGCGGCGGATCATCAGGATGTCGTCGGCCTGGTTGGTGACCACGACGTTGACCGAGGGGACCAGGCTGTTGGCCGCGGGCGCCTTCGGGTCGTCGTAGTAGTCGATGCGGCGGGCCATGATCAGGACTCTACCGGGCTGGCCTGCTCCCACACCCGTTCGAAGCTGGCCGTGTAGGTGGACACCATGTCCCCGCCGATCACTTTCTTCAGGTGCAAGACCGGGGCGTTGGCGGCGGGCTGGCCGTAGACGTGCGGGTTGATGAGGAACTGGTCGTCGGCGCGGTAGATCGAGTTGTACAGGATCGTGCCGTGCTGGCGGATCTCCACACCTTCGATGTCACGGATCGGCTGGTAGAGCACCAGGGCGTTGCGGGCCTTGGCGCCCATCGCCTCGCCGATGCCCTCGTCGGCGCCGCGCTGGGCGACCTGGGGTGAGTCGGGGTCGCCCAGCAGGATGCGTACGCGGACCCCGGCGGCGGCCTTGTCGCCGAGAAGCTTGACCATGCCCGCGTCTTCGGCGAGGAACATGCCGCTGTAGAGCAGCAGGCCGATGTCTTGTTTGGCTTCGGTGAAGAAACGTCCCCAGATGTCCCGGGGGACGGCCCAGCGGTGCGGGTAGACGTGGATGATCTCGCTTTCGCCGGCCGCGGTGACCTGCTCTGGGGTGAGAGCGTCGGGCCATAGGTAGGTCTCGTCTACCTGGAGGAACGTGGCGATCATGTAGCGGTGTTTGCGGTAGGGGCGGCGGGCCTGGGTGATCCAGCGTTCGACGGTCTTGGGGTCCACGGCGGTGGCGGTGGCCAGGTCGCTGATCGATACGCCGCGTTCCAGCAGCGCCGCTCGCAACCGTTCGTTGGCCATTTCACCTGCCCGCTAGGACGTCCTGGGACGGCAAACCCTAGTCGGGACGTCTTGCACACGTCCAGTCGTGTAGTGATCTCGTCCCTACGCTGCGTCGCATCCTCGTCTTGCACCACGAAACGCCCGTGACGAGAGAGGAGAAACGCAGATGACCCACGAGATTCCCCCGCTGGACGAGAGCCCGCCGTGCGCGTGCGGCGCACGGATGCCCAAGGAGGCCGGTACCTGCCGGAAGTGCACGGCGGTGCTGCGCTGGCAGCGTCGTCAGATCAAGCGGCGCAAGGGTCGCGGTGGCAGTACCCGGCCGGCCGGTCGTCCCCGTCGCCCCGGCGGCAACAGCCCCGGTGCCGCGGCGGCGGTCGTCCTGGCGGTGACCTTCATCGGTCTGGCTTTCCTTCCTGCGGCTTCGCCGTGCGCCGGGGTGATCTGGTCATGAACACGTTGTTTCCCTTGGCCGTGATCGCACTGGGTGTCGCGGGGATCATCGCCTTCCTGGTCGTGCTGGTCGGCGTTCGCCAGGAGGACCGGCGGATGATTCTGCCGGTCAAGCCGCAATCGCACTCGGCGACGTTCGCCCGGCGAGTCATCGGCGTGCACGTCCGGGACAACCGGTCCGGGGCGGGCGACGTGGACGGGGCTGAGGTCAGCTTCGTGGCGACCGGCGGGGCTTGCCGGCCTGCTGCGACAGGGTCGACTCCACGCGTTCGAGTCGCGCGGTCAGCTCTTTGATGCTCGCGCGGATCTCGGCCAGCTCATCGGCGGTGGCGGCAGCGGTATCGCCGGCTGGGGTGTCGATCTCGCGGACGTACACGCCCTTGCCCTGCTGGCCGATGACCAGCCCTTCGTTGCGAAGGATGCCGACGGCCATTTTCACTACCGACAGCGACGCGTCGAAGTCCTCGGAAAGCCGGGCCGTCGAGGGCAACGGGTCGCCCGGTGCGAGCGTCCCACGGCGGATCTGTTCGCGCAGCTCATCGGCGATTTGCAGGTAGCCGGGGCGGCCGGTCTTCTTGACCATTCCCCAAGTTGAGCACACCTTTCCCAACCAAGCCAACCACGAGGTCATTGACAGCCGGGCCAACTAGGTCAACTATGTTGGCTAAGACCGATAAGGAGGTTCGTCCATGCGCAACATCCCGATCCCCGTCGACACCAACCGATTGAGCTTCACCTGCGTGAAGGCGCCCCGGCCCCGCCTGCTCAACCAGGACACCGGCGAGATCAAGAAGGACAAGACCGGCCAGATCGTTCAAGAGGTCGTCCTGCTGGCAGAGGACCAGACCGGCCGGATCGAACTGGTCAAGGTCGGCCTGTCCGGCGACTCCCCGATCTCGCCCGGGGACGAGGTCATCCCGGTCGGCCTGGTCGGCTACGTCTGGGAGATCGGCCAGCGGTGGGGCATCTCCTACCGCGCCACCTCCTTCACCCTCGCCGGGGCCGGTGCCCGTGCGTGACCTGATGCTCGGGACACTCGCCTACCTGGCCGCGCTATTCACCGCGGTGTGGACGTGGCGGCACTGGCACTACCGCTCGTACTGGCTGCTGGTCGGCTACACCCTCACGGCGATCCAGGTGCGGGCCACCTGGCGCAAGGTCGCCCTGGGCTGCGGCCTGACCAAGAAGCAACAGCGCTGGTGGTTCACCGTCGTCCCGCGCGCCGTCGCCTCGACCGGCATCGTCAAGGTACGGCGCCGCTTCCAACGGGTGGCCGTCGACACCAAGCCGTGGATGTGGCTGCCCCTGCCCACCCGGAACGGCTGGCGCGTCACGGTCCGGCTGTTAGAGGGACAGATCCCGGGCGACTACGCCGATGCCGCCGAACGGCTGGCGCACTCCTGGGGCGTGCACGCGGTCCGGGTCACCTCCCCGCGCCGCGGGCGGGTCACGCTGGCCGTGACGATTCGTGACCCGCTGGTGCGCCTGGACACCCTGCCGGCCTCCGGTGAACTGCTGAGGGTCATCGTCGGCAAGCTGGAAACCGGCGGGCCGTGGGCGATCGACTTCCGCACCGTGCCGCACTGGCTCAACGCGGGCGCCACCCAATCCGGCAAGTCGAACCTGGCGAACGCCCTCATCGTCGGGCTGGCACCGCAACCGGTCGCCCTGGTCGGCTTCGACCTCAAAGGCGGGGTCGAGTTCGCCCCGTACGGGCAACGGCTGTCGGCGCTGGCCACCGACCGCGCCGAGTCACTCGCTCTGCTGGATGACCTGGTCGCGGTGATGCTCGACCGGATGGGGCTGTGCCGCGCGGGCGGGGCCCGCAACATCTGGCAGCTTCCCGCAGGCCTGCGGCCGGTGCCGGTCGTGGTCCTGGTCGATGAACTGGCCGAGCTGTACCTGATGGCCGACAAGTCCGAGAAAGACCAGGTCACCAGAACCTCTACGGCACTGCTGCGCATCGCCCAACTCGGACGCGCGTTCGGCATCTACCTGTTCCTGTGCGGGCAGCGAATCGGCTCCGACCTTGGCCCCGGCGTCACCGCGCTGCGCGCCCAGTGCTCGGGACGCATCTGCCATCGGGTCAACGACCCCGAAACCGCGACCATGACTATGGGCGACCTCGACCCCGCCGCGCTGGTCTCCGCCCGCGCCATCCCGGCCGAGACGCCGGGGGTCGCCATCGTCGCCTCCCAAGACGGCCAGTGGTACCGGGCCCGGTCCTTCCTCGTGGCCGAGCACATCGCCGAACAGGCCGCCTGGACGTATGCCCACCTCACCCCGTCCTGGGACGACCTCACCGCCCCAGAACACCGCGGGGAGGTGACCGAGACCGACATCCCCGTCCTGCTCGACGCCTGACCCGAACCGCCCGTCGACCAGAAAGGGGGACACGATGCGACGCTTCGCCGGTTGGCTGGCCGACTCCGGACCGGTCATCATCCTGGCGGCCATCGCCGGCGCCGGATCGTTCACCCACATCCGCGACACCGCCACCGCCCACGGACAACACGGCCCGATGGCCTGGGCCATCGCCGTCTGCGTCGACCTCACCTGCGTCATGGCCGCACGCGAACGCCAACGCGACAAGAAAACCCGACGTCCCCGGACCGGGTGGGCGTCCTGGCCAACTCTCGTCCTGGCTGGCGGCGTCGTCCTGTCCCTGGCCGCCAACCTGCACCAAGCCCAACCAACGGCCTGGGGCTGGATCATGGCGGCCACCCCGGCGGGCGCATTCCTCGTCGCGGTCTCCATGCTCGAACGCCGCTCCTCCGCGACGCGTCCCGCACCGTCCCCGGTGACGGTCACCTCGTCCTCGACAGCTCCCCCGCTCGTCCCCGACCACCAGGACGACAAGGACGACAAGGACGACCAGCCGGGACCGTCCCCAGAACTCCTCGACTACGCCCGCAAGGTCGCCACCGACTACCACACCCAACACCACAAACCCATCAACCGCGACACCCTGCGCGCCCGGCTCGGAGTATCCAACCAACTCGCATCCGACCTGCTCCGCCACCTGCGCACCACACCCGAACCCACCTGACGAAAGGAGAACCCACCATGACCAACGACCGGGCCGCATACATCGCCGGCCTCCGGGACCTGGCCGACTTCCTCGACACCAACCCCGACATCCCCACCCCCTGCCAGGACGTCACCGCCTACTACCTCCCCGACACCGCCCCCGACCCCCAGATGCGCGCCGACGTCGACAAAATCGCCACCTACCTCGGCAGCCAGATCGACGCAAGCGGCCTGCCCGGCGGCCACTACCGCACCCAGATCAACTTCGGGCCGGTCCAGTACCGCGCCGTAGCAGTGCTGGCCAAGGGACGCGCCCTCTACCAGGCCGACATCAGCTACGCCGGGTGCGTCGCCCTCGACAACCCCGATGAGTGATACCGACCTCGACGACGAGGTGATCATCCGGGGTTACCGCTGCTGCACCTGCAACGGAACCGGAATCGACAGCCTCGGCGACACCTGCGCCGACTGCCTCGGCACCGGCATCGACAACCACGGGGCCTAGAGCCCCAGGCGCCCCCGGCCTGGCCGTACATCCACCAAGACGCCTGCCAGGTCGGGGGCCATCCCTCCACCCATCGAGTGAAAGGAGGACACCATCTTGCCCCCCTCCACCATCGCCCCGCACGCGATCGCGGCTATAGCCGCCCGCCTCGACGGCCCCGACTACGGCCGGTGGGCCGCACAGATCCGCCGGGCCGGCGGATGCCGACAGCCCATCAACATGCGCGGCACCGTCCTGCACGTAGACCCCGCCACCGGCCGACGCCTGCACACCTACACCACCCACACCGAACCCGGCGGCGTCCTACGCCTGCCCTGCAAAACCCGCCGGGCCACCCGCTGCCCAGCATGCGCCAAGACCTACCGCGGCGACACCTACCAGCTCATCCGCGCTGGCCTGATCGGCGGCAAGGGCGTCCCGGCGTCGGTCAGCGAACACCCCTGCCTGTTCGTCACCCTCACCGCACCCTCCTTCGGCCCCGTCCACACCCGACGAGAGCAGGGCGGCAAGGTCCAGCCCTGCCACCCCCGGCGCGCCGCCACACCGTGCCCGCACGGCCGCGTGCTCTCCTGCACCGCCCGCCACGCTGCCGACGATGAGACCCTCGGCGAACCGCTGTGTTTGGACTGCTACGACCACACCGGCTCGGTGCTCTTTAACGCCGCCGCCTCCTTGCTGTGGGCACGCTTCACCGACGCCCTACGCCGCCGCCTGGCCACCGCGGGCGGGCTCAACCTGCGCGAACTGCGAGAACACCTGGTCCTCTCGTTCGCCAAGGTCGCCGAATACCAGCGCCGCGGTGTCGTCCACCTGCACGCCGTCCTCCGCCTCGACGGACCCAACGGGCCGACATCCCCGCCACCGGCCTGGGCCACCACCGACGTCCTGACCACAGCCGTACAAGGCGCCGCCCCGGCCGTCTCGGTACGCATCTCCACCACACCAGACGAGCCGGTACGAGTCCTGCGGTGGGGCCGACAGCTCGACATCCGGCCGATCACAGCCGATGGCGGCCTGTCCGAGCGGAGCGTTGCGGCTTATGTGGCCAAGTACGCCACCAAAGCCGCCGAATGCGTTGGCACCCTCGACCGCCCCGTCCGCCCACTGGAGAACCTCGACTCCCTCGGCCTGCGAGACCACCCCCCGCGCCTGATCGCCGAATGCTTCCGCCTCGACGCACTCTCCCACCTGGCCGAACTCCGCCTCACCCACTGGGCTCACATGCTCGGCTACCGCGGCCACTTCTCCACCAGAAGCCGCCGCTACTCCACCACCATCGGCAAGCTCCGCGCGGGTCGTGTAGATCACGCGCGACAGACGGAGATCAGCACAGGGCGCCTCCCAATCTTGCCGGGAGACAAGCCGGTGACCATCGCCCAATGGACTTACGTCGGCCGCGGCTTGCCAGTCGGCGAACAGCTCCTCAGCGCCGCGCTCACGGACGGTTCCCGGGTGCGCCTGGGCGGTGTGCGATGACGCGCCGAGACGAGTTGCTGACGTTGCCCGAAGTGCTCGAAGAACTCGGCGGCGTCTCCCGCCGGACCTTCTACCGCTGGCGTGAACTGGGGCGGGCCCCCGTCTGCCTGAAGCTGCCGAATGGAGATTTGTGCGTCTGGCGGAGCGATCTCGCCGCATGGCTTGAGTCATTGCGGGAGGCGGCGTGAGCACCAGCTATGACGTGAAGTTCTGGGAGATTCAGCGGAACGGGTCCAGTAAGACGCCGTCTTATGTGGTGCGGTGGAGGGTCGGTGCCAAGGTCAAGTCCAAGACCCTCCGCACGAAGGAACTCGCCAACAGCTACCTGCGTGACCTCCGGCTGGCGGCCAAGAACGGTGAGGCATTCGACCTCGCTTCTGGCCTTCCCGTGTCGATGCTGGCGCCTGCACCCGAGACCGGTCCGACCTTCCTCGCCTTCGCACAGATCTTCATCGCGCAAAGGTGGAAGACCTCGGCGGCCCGAACCAGGGAGACGGACGCTTACGCCTTGCTGGCGTTGGTTCCTGCGATCACGAGTGACCTGCCGGGCCGACCTGATGCGGACGAACTCCGCAAGGTACTACGTGAACATGCCCTGCTCCCGGAGGGCCACCGGGGAGAGCTGTCGGCCGAGTATGTTCCGGTGCTGCGGTGGCTTGAGACCGCCTCGCTTCCCCTCGCCGATCTCAAAGAGCCGCGCGTCGTCCGGATGGTCCTGGAAGCGATCTCCGTGACGCTCAAGGGCCAGAAGGCGGCGGCGAACACGGTGCTCCGCAAGCGGGAAGTTTTGCATCACCTGCTGGAACTCGCCGTAGAAGAGAAGGTGTTCGGCGCCAACCCTCTCGACGGCGTCAGGTGGACACCCCCGGACACGGTGGACGAGGTGGATCCCCGCACCGTCGTGAATCCCCGTCAGGCTCGGAAGCTGCTAGATGCCGCACTACGTGTGGGCCGATCGCGCGGTCCTCGGATGCGAGCCATGTACGCGTGCATGTACTACGCCGCACTTCGGCCAGAAGAGGCTGCGGGACTGATGCGGGCGAACTGCCATCTGCCGGAGGAGGGATGGGGGCTGCTGACCCTGGAGAAGGCGCGACCGGCGGCTAACAAGCGTTACACCGACTCAGGGGAGGCGCACGACGATCGTGGCTTGAAGCATCGTGCGGAGCGGGATATCCGGCCGGTGCCGATTCCTCCGGCTCTGGTGGCGATCATGCGGGAGCATGTCGAGAAGTACGGGCTGGCCGGCGATGGTCGGCTCTTCGCCACGAGCAAGGGCGGTCTATACAGTGCCTCGGCGATCTCCCGGGTCTGGAAACAGGTGCGGGTGCTGGCGTTCACGCCTGAGCAGGTGGCCTCGTCCCTGGCGGCGACGCCGTATGGTCTGCGGCATGCGGCGGTCTCGCTGTGGCTGGCTGCCGGCGTTCCGGCTACCGAGGTCGCTCAGCGCGCCGGGCACAGTGTCGAAGTCCTTCAGCGGGTCTACGCCAAGTGCATTGAGGGGCATGCGCGGCAGACCAATCGAAAGATCGCGAATGCGCTGAAGATGTGAGGACGGTCAGGATGGGAGGGCCTCGGGATCTGTCCCGGGGCCTTTCGCGTTGCTGGGCTGAGCTGGCCAAACGCGTGCAAGATCACTTCGCGTATATTTCGCGATCATTGGCGCACGGCTGCCTACGGCTGCATCCACCTGCGCAAGATCGTCGGTCGGATACGAGAAAGCGCCAGCTGAGAGGGTGTTCGGGCTGATCAAAGAGTGCCCCCGGCAGGATTCGAACCTGCGGCACCCGCTTTAGGAGAGCGGTGCTCTATCCCCTGAGCTACGGAGGCGGGGTCTGGGGTAAGCGTACCGAAAGGATTGGGCTTGTGGGGCGGGGTGGAGGGGTGGG
>NZ_JBHSRF010000100.1:0-28668 GCF_042658925.1 Sphaerisporangium aureirubrum | reverse complement strand
TGAAAAACGTCGGCGCCGACGACAACTTCTTCGACCTCGGCGGCAACTCCCTGCACGGCAGCCAGCTCGCCGCCCGCATCCGCGAACACCTGCGCGTCGCGGTCACGACACGCCACCTGTTCACCAACCCCGTGCTGGAACAGCTCGCCGCCCGGCTCGACAGCGGCGACACCGACGGCGCCGCACGCTCCGACAACGCGACGGCGCTGCAGCCCAGAGGCACGCGGCCGCCGCTGTTCTTCGTGCACCCCGTCGGCGGATCGGTGGCCGAGTACGTGCGCCTGGCGCCGTTGCTCGGCGCCGACCAGCCCTTCTACGCGATCGAGGACCCCGGCCTGCTCGGCGCGCCGAGCGCCGGCGACCTGGCCGGGCGAGCCTCCGAATACATAAAGGTCATCCGCCGGGTGCGGCCGAGCGGGCCCTACCGTCTCGGCGGCTGGTCACTCGGCGGTGTGATCGCCCTGGAGATGGCCAGGCAGCTGACCGGCGCGGGCGAGCACGTCGCGATCGTCGTCGTGCTGGACAGCGGCCTGCCAGGCGACCCCTGCGTCCCGGGCGACCTGGAGGTGCTTTCCGCCTTCGTGCGCGACCTCATCGGCATCGCCGGGGTACGGCCGCCGGATCTCGATCCCGAGTCGTTCCGGCACCTGGCCCGGGACGCACTGGAGGAACGGGCACTGGCGGTGCTCGACGACGCCGGCTTGGTGCCCGACGGCACCCGGGACGAACTCCGGACGCGGATGCGGTTGTTCGGCGTCAACACCAGAGCGATGTTCGCGCACCGGCCGCGAAGATATCCGGGACGGCTGGTGCTGGTCAGCGCGGCCGAGAGCGCCGCCACGGACCCCGCCGCGTGGCAGGCGCTCTGCGCGGACTTCGAGCATCGCACCGTACCGGGCGACCACTACAGCATGTTGCGTCAGCCCCACCTGGAAGAACTCGCCGCGGTGCTGCGTGACTGCCTGCGGGAGCGGCAGGAGCGAGCGGACACCTCCGAGCCCTGGTCCCCATTAGAGGGGACAGGTACGCAGTGACATCTGCACCTTAATGTCTGGATAGGCGAAGTATTTGCTGTTCAGCCGGCCACGCACGCCGCAGCACACACGCGCGGCGACGTACGGGCGCGACGTCCCCGAAGGACTAAGAGATGAGCGAGCTTGCCAGCCTGACCACCATGGAAGTTGAGGCGCTGACCGACCCGGGTGGCGGCCTCAACCTCACCGACGGACACGCACGGCTCGTCCTTTCCGCACAGCAGGCGGCCGTCGTCGAGCGTATCCCCGACATGTTCGCCGAGGCCACCCGCCGTTCCTTCCCGGACATCGAACGGGAGGCACACGCCGCGTTCCTCGGTGCGATCGGGCAGCACAGCGCACCGGTCGGCACCGGGCGGATCCTGAGCTGCTACTCCTCCACACTGGCCACCGACATCGTGGCGCGCGCGCTGCCCGCCGGCGCGGTCATCGCGGTGCTGCACCCCACCTTCGACAACATCGCCGATCTCTTCGTCACCCGCGGCCTGTCGCTGGTGCCCCTGTTCGAGTCGGCCATGCTCGAACAGGACTGGCCCGAGCCTCCGGTGCACGCCATCGTGGTGACCCACCCGAACAACCCGACCGGCCTGGTCACGCCGGAGGGACATCTGCGGTCGCTCGCGGAGCACGCCGCCCGGCACGGGCAGACGGTCATCATCGACGCCAGCTTCCGTGGCCAGGTGCGCGAGGCCCAGTACGACACGTACGCGGTCCTGGAGGCGGCCGGCGTGAGCTGGATCGTCATCGAGGACACCGGGAAACTCTGGCCCGTGCACGAGCTCAAGATCGGCCTGCTGGCCTACAGCGAGCGGACCAGGCTTCCCATCGAGCGCGCGTTCTCGGAGTCGTTGCTGGCCGCCTCGCCGGTCGTCCTGCAACTCATCAAGGGGCTGGCCGGGGACTGGGTGGACGGCGGCTTCGAACGGGCCCGCGCCCTGGTGGAGCGGAACCGGGCCGTGGTCCGGGAGACGGTCGAGCAGGCCGGGCTGCGGCTGGCCGACCCCGACTCGCAGATCAGCGTCGCCAGGATCAAGCTTCCCGCCGGCGGTCTCGACTCCGCGGTTCTGTACAAGGAGATGGTCGCCCGCGGCGTCCACATGCTGCCGTGCACGCCGTTCCACTGGGCCGACCCGGACGGTGGCCTGCGCTACATCCGCGTCTCGCTGGCGCGGCCGTTCGAGGTCGTCGAGCGCGGCGCGCGGACGCTGGCTCAGGCGTACCGCGATCTGTGCGTGCACACCGGCTGACATCGCGAACACTCGACGGGAGGTGCGCATCGATGAGCACGGATGCTCTGGCGCCGGCCGAGGACGAACAGATCGCCTTCGGTTACGACCCATTCGACTACCGGATCCACGAAGACCCCTATCCCGTCTACGCCTGGATGCGCGAGCACGCGCCGCTGTACCGCAACGAGCAACGCGACTTCTGGGCCCTGTCCCGGCATGCCGACGTGGTGGCGGCGCTGCGCAACCCCAAGCTGTTCTCCAACCGCAACGGCATCTCGCTGGAGTCGGAGCTGTGGGGCCCGCACGCGGTGCAGACCAGCTTCTTCCTCGCGATGGATCCGCCGGAGCACGGCGCGTACCGCGGCCTCGTGGGAGCCGCGTTCACGCCGCGCAAGATGGCGGCCCTGGAATCGCGGATCCGGCAGCTCGCCCAGGAGCGGCTGGAACCGCTGCGCGACCTGGCGCGGTTCGACTTCGCCGCCGACTTCGCCGCCGCGCTGCCCAACGACGTGGTCTGTGAGGTCCTCGGGGTCCCGGCCGAGGACTGGGACCAGATCCGCGCCGACACCGACCAGCTCAACCAGCGCGAGGACGGGTCGGAGGACCGGGGCCCGAACTCCGTGGCCGCCGCGCTCCGGCTGGCCGACTACTTCGTCGAGCTGGTCGGCGATCTGCGCCGCCACCCCGGCGACGACCTGACGTCGGCCATGATCCAGGCCGAGGTCAACGGCGTCAGGCACACCGACACGCAGATCGTCGCCTTCCTGTTCCTGGTGATCAGCGCCGGCAACGAATCCACCGGCAAGACCATCGGCAACGCCTGGTACCACGGCTGGGTGCACCCGGAGGTCCAGCGGGCGGGGCTGAACGGACGCGCCGCCGACTGGACCAACGAGACGTTGCGCTACGACTCGGCGAGCCAGATGACGGCCCGTACCCTCACCGAGGACACGGTCATCCACGGCGTCGAGCTGACGAAGGGCGCGCGGGTCGCGATCCTGCCCGCCTCCGGCAACCGCGACGGGCGCGTGTTCCCGGACCCGGAGCGCTACGACCTGGACCGCGACACCAACAAGATGATCAGCTTCGGGTACGGCCCGCACCACTGCCTCGGCGCCGCGCTCGCCCGGCTGGAGATGCGGATCGCCTTCGAGGAGATCGGCGCGCTGGTGTCGGAGTACGAGATCGACATGGGCAACACCCGGCGTGTGCACTCCCCGCACCAGCGGGGGTTCGCCTCCCTGCCGTGCGCGGTGGCCCACCGGCCGAAGGCGCTCCCGGTGAACGCGGGCACATCCAACTGATCTTTTGGGGTCGACGATGAGCACTTCCCACGCTGATACTCGCGACGATCAGGGCGGCGACCGGCCGGAGGCGGCGTTGCCCGCCGGCGGCGTGCGCACGTTCACGATCGTCTGGTGCGGTCAGTTCGTCGCGGTGACGAGCCTGACGGTGCTCAACTTCGCGGCGGCCTACTACTTCTACGACAAGTACCCGTTGCCGTTCCTCGGCATCATGTTCGCACTGCCCTTCGTCCCCTTCCTGGTGACCTCTCCCTACGCCGGTTCACTGATCGACCGGTGGGGGCCGAGGCGCGCTCTGCTGGTGAGCAACATCGGCGGCATCCTGCTCGCGGCGAGCATGGCCGTGCCGCTGTTCACGGGTTCCTTCTCCGTGTGGCACGCGTTCGCCGTCATCATGATCGTTCCCATGCTCAAGGCGCTGCTGCTGCCCGCCATCGAGACCTCGGTGTCGCTACTGGTGCCGAAGCGGCACATCGGCCGCGCGAACGGGACCCGGATGCTGGTGAACGGCCTCGGCGCGGTCCTCGGGCCGATCGCCGCCGGAATCCTGCTGAACGCCATCGCCATCGAGGGAGTCGGCCTGCTGGTGGCCGTGTGCCTGGCTCTCGCCGTGCTGACCCTGGCCGTGGTGCGGATCCCGCCGGCCCGGCGGCCCCACGCGGCGGAGGCCGCCGCGCGGGCGTCACTGGCCCAGTTCAAGGAGGCCTGGGACCGGATCAGGACCCGGCAGGGGATGGTGCCGCTGCTGGTTTTCTTCGGTGTGATCAGTTTCGGCATCGGCTTCGTCGAGGTGCTGCTCCCCGGTCTCGTCCTCGCCTTCGCCTCGGAGGGCGCCCTCGGCGCGGTCCTCGCGGCCGGAGCGCTCGGCATGACCCTCACCGGTGTGGCGATGACGGTGTGGGGCGGGCCGCGCCGCCGGGTCAACGGCATGCTCGGCTACTCGCTGCTGTTCGCGGTGGCGATCGTCCTCGGCTCGCTCCGGCCGAGCGTCCTGTTGATCGCCCTCGCCGCCTTCATCTTCCTCGGCACCACGTCGATCATCATCGGCAACCTGCACACCGTCCTGAACACCAAGGTCGAGCCCGAGCTGCTCGGCCGGGTGATGGCGTTGAAGAACGTCGTCTACGCCGGTCTGCTCATGGTCGGCAACGTCACGGCGGGAGTCCTCAGCGGTGTGTTCCGGCCGATGGTCGGCGAGGACCAGGTCCGGTCGCGCGTCGTGGCGTTCCTGGTCGGGGACGGGCCGGACCGGGGATTCGCGCTGCTCCTGATGGTGATCGGCGTGCTGATCGCGCTCTGCACGCTGTACGCGTACCGGCACCGGCGGTTGAACCGCATCGAGGAGGCGCTGCCGGACGTGACCCCCGAGGATCTGGCGGCCGACCCCGTGAGGCGATGAAGGAGTGACCATGGCACCGCCCGTCTCCGGGTTCCGCGCGTTCACCGTCCTGTGGTGCGGGCAGTTCGTCTCGCTGACCGGGTCGGCGCTGTCGGGTTTCGCCTTGGGCGTCTACGTCTACCAGGTGACCGGTTCGGCCACGGCGCTCGGGCTCGTCTACGCGCTCTCCGCGCTCCCGTTCGTCCTCGCCTCCCCCTTCACCGGTTCGCTCGTGGACCGGATCGGCGCGAGACGCGCGATGCTGGCGGCCAACGCCGGCTCTCTGATCGCGATGCTGGTCCTGGCGGCCGCGCTGTTCGCCGACGCCTCCGCCGTCTGGCCGGTGTGCCTGGTCGTCGCCTGCCTGTCGGTCCTCGCCGCGCTCCAGATGCCCGCGTTCGAGGCGTCGGTGCCGCTCCTCGTACCGAAACAGCAGCTCGGCCGGGCGAACGGGATGCGGCTGATCGCGGTGGCGTCCAGCCAGGTCCTGGCGCCGGTGGCCGCTGGGTTCCTGCTCATCGCCATCGGCATCGACGGGATCATCCTGATGGACTGCGTGTCGTTCGGCGCGGCCATCCTCGCTCTGCTCTGGGTCCGGATCCCGCTGGCCCGCCGGTCCGGCGAGGCGGCGGCCGGGGCGGCGGCGTTGCTCAAGGACTTCTGGGTGGCGTGGCGGTACGTCGCGGCCCGGCGCGGGTTGCTGGGCCTGCTGGCGTTCGTCGCGGCCCTGGAGTTCTGCGCCGGCGTCGTCGACGTGTCGATCACCCCTCTCGTCCTCGCGTTCGCGTCGTCGGGCGCGCTCGGCACCATCTTGACCGTCGGCGGCATCGGCATGGTCGCCGGCAGCCTGGCGATGACCGCGTGGGGCGGCCCCCGGCGGCGCGTGCGGGCGATACTCGGGTGTTCGCTGGTGCTCGCGGCGGCGATCGTCGCCGGTTCCACGCGTCCGGACGTCGTGCTGGTGGCCATCGCCGCCTTCGTCTTCTTCGCGGTGCTGGCGGTCGTCATCGGCAGCAACCAGAGCCTCTGGCAGTCCAAGGTGGAGCCGCATCTCCTGGGCCGGGTCATCGCGCTCCGGAACATGATCGCCTCGGTCCCGCGGCTGCTCGCGTTCGGCCTGGCGGGCTTGGCCGCCGACACCGTGTTCCTGCCGCTCGCCGGCCGGGACCGGGTCCGCTCGCCGTTCCTGGCCGGGTTGATAGGCGACGGCCCGGGACGAGGGGTCGCGCTTCTGATGATGGTGATGGGTCTCCTGCTCGCTCTCTGCGCCGTGGTGGCCTACCTGTCACCCCGGCTGCGGCACCTGGAGGACGAGCTCCCGGACGTCACCCCCGAGGACGTGACGCCGGGCGGGGCCGCCGCCGATCCGCGCGAGGTCCCGGAACCATGGCAGAGCGAGACCGTCTCGTGAGGAGGGCACGCCGTGCTCAGTGACGCACAGCTCCGCGAATACCACGACGACGGTTTCGTCGTCGTGCCCGAGGTGCTGACGTCGCGCGACCTGGCCCGGATCCGGGACGAGGTCGAGCGGCTCTACGGTGCGGACCACCCGGGCCGGGTACTGGAGAAGGACGGCAGGACCATCCGCGGCGTCCACGGCTGCCACCAGACGAGCGAGCTCTTCTCCCGCCTGGTCCGGCTGCCCGACCTGCTGGAATCCGCCGAACAACTGCTGGCGAGCAAGGTGTACGTGCACCAGAGCAAGGTCAACGCCAAGCGTGCGCTGCGCGGCGACGTATGGCCGTGGCACCAGGACTACATCTTCTGGGAGCGGGAGGACGGCATGCCCGCGCCGCTGGTCACCAACGTCGCGCTCCTCCTCGACGACGCGACCCCCTACAACGGGCCGCTGCTGTTCGTCCCCGGCTCCCACCGGATGGGCACCCTCTCCACCGAGCGGCGGCGTGCCGCCGGCGGCGAGGAGAGCTGGAAGTCGAACCTCGCGGCGGACCTGGACTACGCGTTGACCGCCGAGCAGCTGGCCGCACTGGTCGCCCGCCTCGGGATGCGGGCCGCGACGGGTGCCGCGGGCAGCATGGTGTTGTTCGATCCCCGGCTGGTCCACGGCTCGGGCACCAACATGTCACCCTACGACCGGCAGCTCCTCATCATCACCTACAACAGCGTCGACAACGTCCCCCAGCAGGTGCCGAGCCGCCGGCCGGAGTTCCTGTCCGCCTCGGACACCACGCCGCTGGCCCCGCTCACCGGCGGGCTCCGGCCGTGACGTAGCGCCCCCGACGGACGGCGGCCGGCCGGCACACGGGTGACGGCGGGCGGCCGCACACGGGTCCCACCCCGGTGCGCTCACCCGGCGGGACGCGCCGCTCCGGGTGCCTCACCCGTCGGACGCGCCGCCTCCGGGTCCGGCCGTGCCGGACCGTGCGGCCCGGATCGACGCCGCGACGTCCCGGACGCTGCCGCCGAGCAGATCGCTCACGCCGGGCCGCACGTGCAGCCTCGCAAGGCACGCGTCGAGCAGTTCGAAGGCGAGCAGGGAGTGGCCGCCGAGCTCGGCGAAGGTGTCCAGCACGCTGACCGGCCAGGTCGCGAGGACTCGGCCGTAGATGCCGACCAGGGCCGCCTCCACGTCGTCGGCGGGCGGCACGATCTCCCGTTCGCCGCCGGCCGGTGCTCGCCGGGCGGCGAGCAGCGCGTCCTTGTCGACCTTGCCGTTCACGGTCGCCGGGATGCGCGGCACCGGCACGATGCGTTCGGGCCGCATGTGGTCGGCCAGGATGCCGGCCGCGTGCTCGCCGATCGCGTCGACGTCCAGGTCGTCCACACCGACCGGGCCTGCGGGCACCACGAAGGCGAGGAGGCGGACCGGTTCGCCGTGCGCGACGACCGCGCAGTCCGCGACCGACGGGTGCGCGGCGAGCACCGACTCGATCTCGCCGGGCTCGACGCGCAGCCCACGGATCTTGATCTGCCTGTCGATCCGGCCGAGGTGCTCCAGCACCCCGTCGTCCCGGTACCGGCACAGGTCACCCGTCCGGTACACGCGCGATCCCGGCGGCCCGTAGGGGTCGGCGACGAATCGTTCGGCGGTGCGGCCCGGTGCGCGCCAGTACGCGTGCGCGAGTCCGACGTCGCCGCCGATGTACGCCTCACCCGGCATGCCGACGGGCATCAGGTCGAGGTTCTCGTCCAGCAGCGTGATCCGGAAGTTGGCCGCGGGCCGTCCCAGCGGCACCACCGGGACTCCCGGTTCGTCCGGAAGGACCATGTCGGTGACGTTGCCCGCCTCGGTCGGGCCGTAGCAGTTCACCAGTCTCGCGGTCGGCAGCGTGGCGTAGAACATGTCGCGGACGCGGGGGGTGACCGGTTCGCCGCCGCACATCGCCCAGCGCAACGCGCCGGCCCGATCGGCCGACACCTTCTCCAGGAACGGGGCCATCACGGTCGGCGGCAGGAAGATCGTCGACACGCGGTGGTCCTCGACGAGCCCGGCGAGGCGCCGCGGGTCGCGGTGCTCGCCCGGCGGGCAGATCACCAGGCACGCGCCGTGGTAGAGGGGCCAGAAGAGCTCCCAGATGGAGACGTCGAAGCCGGGTGAGGTCTTGAACAGCGCGTGGTCGCCGGGGCCGAACGGGTACCGGCTCTGCATCCAGGACAGGTGCGCCAGCGCGCCGGCCGTCGGGTAGGCGACCCCTTTGGGACGGCCCGTGGTGCCGGACGTGTAGAGGATGTTGAGCAGCCCCCCGCCGTCCACCGCCGGATCGCCCGCCGGGAAGGCTTCCCACGACCGCTGCCCGGACTCGACGTCCACCGTGCGCCACGCGCCGTCCGGGACACGGCCGCGACAGTCCGGGTCGGTGAGCACCTGACCCGGCGCGACGTCCTGGAGCATGTACGCGAGCCGGGAGTCCGGCAGCTCGGCCTCCAGCGGCACGTACGCGGCGCCGGTCTTCACGGCGGCGTAGACGGCGACGACCTGATGGACGCCGCGCCGCATGCAGATCCCGACGCGCCTGCCCGGCCCGGCGCCCTGGCCGATGAGGAAGTGCGCCAGCCGGTTCGCCCGCTCGTTCAGCTCACGGTAGGTGAGCGTGGTGCCGCCCCCCTCCACCAGGTCCACAAGGGCGACGGCGTCGGGGGTGAGCTCCACCTGCTCCTCGAACGGCGCGGTCATCGTGGTGTGCCGTACCTCGGGGGTGCCGTACGCGTTGAGACCGCGAAGGATGCGGTCGCGCTCGGTGCCGTCGACCAGCGGATGCGCCGCCATGGGGGCGTCGGGATCACTCACCATGCGGGTGAGGAGCCGCAGGAACGACCGGGCCCAGCATTCGGCGGTCGGCGCGTCGGCCGCGCTCGTCATGCTCTCGCCGTACAGGCACCGGTTGTCCTTCGCGACCACGATCGTGACGTCGATCCCCCGGCGGGTGGCCGCGTCCGGCGGCGCGGCGCCTCGCCCCCGCGCGGCCCGGCGCAGGGCGGTGCGGAAGCTGCCGGCCAGGTCGACCGGTGCGTCCGGGTCCGGCGCCACGGCTTCCAGCGCACCCTGCACCACCTGGACGCGGCGGGCCGCGCCGGGCCGGGACAGCCGCCGCGCCAGCACCGCGGCGCAGATCGACAGCGGGACGAAATCGCCGGCCCCGGCGGACGACGCCAGGGTGTGCAGCGCCCTCGCCAGGTCGGGTGGGATCAACACGGGGCCGACGCATTCCGGCGGCATCGACGTCTCTCTCTCGCCGTCCCCGGCCGCGGGCACCGCCGGCTCGGTCGTCGGCAAGAGAAGGTGTACCGGTGCAGCGACTGCGGGTTCGGCCGGGAAGCGGCTGCTGGTCACGGATGCTCCAATGGCCCGGATCTATCCTGATCCTCAGTTAATCGAGCCGCTCTCGGGCCGGTCAATCCGCGGGCCCGTCCCCCGTTCGCAGGACAGCGCACCCGCCCAGTCGCCGGTTCACGGGACTCTACCCGCCGTGCCGCCCGCACCTAGCGTCGGGAATACGAGTCGCGGACGCCGCCCCGGCGACTCGCGGCCGGAAAGCGGGGCGGGAATCGTGCTTCGGACTGATGGGCGCCTGCTGTGAGCGACATCGAGACCCTGATGCGGCCATCGACCGCCGGGCCGGAAACCTCGGTCCTCGACCTGATCCGCGCGCGGGCGCGCGCGCACGCCGACCGTGACGCGCTGGTCGACGTCCGGGGCACGACCGCCGCGCCGCTGAGCTACGCCGCGCTGATCGGCCGGGTGGACGCGCTGGCGTACCGGCTGCGCGCCGCCGCCGCCGGGCCCGAGCGTCCGGTGGCCGTCCTGCTCGACCGCTCCGCCGGCACCGTCGTCGCGATGCTGGCGGTGCTCGCGGCCGGTGGCGCCTACAGCCCGCTGGACGTCACCGCGCCCGACGCGCGCGTCGCGGCGACCGTGCGGCATCTCGGCGCGCGGGTGGCGGTCGCCGACCACGCGAACGCGGGCCGCCTGCCGGCCGGCGTCGTCGTGGTCGATCCGGACGCGGACCCCCCGGAGGAGCCTTTCGCGGTCACGCCTCCCGACCCGGACACGGTCGCGTACGTCCTGCACACCTCCGGCTCGACCGGTGTGCCGAAGGGCGTCGCGATGACCCATCGCGGGCTGTCCCGGCTGCTGCGCTGGCAGCTGGCCAGTGGGGCGCCGGGGCTGCGCACGCTGCAGTTCACCGCGACCTCCTTCGACGTGACGTTCCAGGAGGTGCTCTCGACGCTGGCGACCGGCGGCTGCCTGGTCATCGCCTCCGACGAGGTGCGCCGCGATCCCGCCGCGCTGCTCGACACGATCGTGCGCCGGCGGGTCCAGCGGTTGTTCCTGCCGTACGTGGCGCTGCAGTTGATGGCCGTCACGGCCGGACGGCTCTCGGTCACACCCGAGTCGCTCCAGCACGTGATCACCGCCGGCGAGCGCCTGATCGTCACGCCGGCGATCCGCGACCTCTTCGCCGCGATCCCGCACTGCCGGCTGGACAACCACTACGGGCCCACCGAGGCGCATCTCGTCACCAGCCTGACGCTCCCCGAGGAACCGTCCGCCTGGCCGGCGGTACCGGCCATCGGCGCTCCGGTGACCGGGGTCTCCTGCTGGGTGCTCGACGACCGGCTCCGGCCCGTGCCGGACGGGAACGCCGGCGAGCTCTACGTCGGCGGGGCCGGCCTGGCCAGGGGATACCACGACGACCCGGCCCGCACCGCGGAACGGTTCGTGGCCAGCCCCTTCGCGGCGGCCGAGCGCCTGTACCGCACCGGCGACCTGGCCCGTCTCAGGGGTGACGGGAACTACGAGTTCCTCGGCCGCGCCGACCGCCAGCTCAAGGTACGCGGTTTCCGGGTGGAGCCGGCCGAGGTGGAGGACGCGTTGCTGCGCCACCCCCGGGTCGAGGCGGCCGCGGCCGGGCTGCGCGAGGTCGCGGACGGCGTGTCCGTGCTCGTCGGGTACCTCCAGACCGACGGCCCGGTCTCCCACCGGGAGCTCACCGAGCACGTCCGGGGAATACTCCCCGCCTACATGGTGCCGTCGCGGTACGTCACCGTCGCGACGATGCCGCGGACCACGACCGGGAAGATCGACGGGCAGGCGCTGGCCCGGCTGGCGCTGCCCGCGGTCCCGGCCCCCGCCGAGGGGGAGCCCGCGCCGGACGCGCCGTCGCTCGCCGCGATCGTCACCGCCATCTGGGCCCGGGTGCTCGGCCACGACGAGTTCGAGGGCGACGACGACTTCTTCGACGTCGGCGGGGACTCGCTGCTCGCGACCTGGGTCGTCGCCGAGCTCGGGCAGGCCCTGGACCGGCCGGTCGACCTGTCGTTGTTCCTGGAGTACAGCACGGTCGACGACCTGGCGGGAGCGCTGGGTTCGGCCGTGTCCGTGCCCCGGCCGCGGCGCACGTCATCGCAGATCGTCACGCTCCGCCCCGGTCCCTCCGATCGCAGCCTGTACCTCGTGCACCCGCTCGGCGGCGAGCTGCTCGGCTACCGGGAGCTGGCCCACGCCTCGGCCGCACCGCTGCGGCTGCTCGGCGTCGGCTGGACGGGGGAGCCGCCCGCGTTCGGCAGCACACTCGGCGAGATCGCCCGCACGCACGTCGAGCAGCTGCGCACGATCGAGCCGGACGGGCCGTACCGGCTGGGCGGCTGGTCGTTCGGCGGCGTGCTGGCCTACGAGATGGCGCAGCAGCTCGTCGCCGACGGCCACACGGTGGAATTTCTGGGGTTGTTCGACGCGAACCCGGTCATCGATCCCCTCACCGGCCTGCCGATGGCGCGGACACCGTTCCTCGGGCTGCTGGACACCGTGGTGGCGCGGCTCGACGACCCGGCCACGACCCCGGCGGAGCTCCTGGAGCTGACGTCGACCGAGACCTGGGTCCAGCTCATGGGGGCGCCGATCGCGGCCGGTGCGTCGAGCGCCTACCTGCGAACCGTGCTGGACACCGCGCGGGCCTGCATGAACGCGGCGATGCGGTACCGGCCCCTGCCGTACCCCGGGCCGGTCCACCTCTTCCAGGCCGCCGGCGCCGGTCCGGCGCGCCAGGCCGAACTGGCCGCGGCCATCCGGGGCCTCTGCACGGGGCCGCTGACCGTCATCCCGATCGACGGCGACCACTGGACCTTCATCAGAGGAGAACACGTCACGGAGACGGCGGCGGAACTGGATGCCGCGCTGGAGCGCGTCGGTGAGGCAGGGAGCACACAAAGTGGATCTTGAGACGGACGCGAAGACCTTCGCCGAGCAGGGATACATCGGGCCGTTCACGCTCTGGGAACCGGAGGAGATGAAGGCCTGGTGGAAGGAGCAGCGCAGGGCGCTGCTGGACCCCGCCGGCGACACGCGCAAGGTGTTCGGCAATCCGGTGAACTACGACCGGCACCTGGACATATCCGGGCTCGGCAAGCTCATCAGCGAGCCGGAGATCGTCCGGCGGATGCAGGCCGTCATCGGCCCCGACATCCTCTGCTGGCGCACTGAGTTCTTCCCCAAGAACCCCGGTGACTCGGGTACCGGATGGCACCAGGTGGAGACGTACGCGATCGGTGAGACGAGCCAGGGGATGCTGGAGGCGACGGAGCACTCCCCGGGCACGCCGATGGAGCTGACCTGCTGGGTCGCGTTCACCGAGGCGGCCAGGGAGAACGCCTGCATGAAGGTCGTCCCGGGCAGCCATCGCCGGTGGCGCTACGACGAGCACGCGCCGATGAAGTGGAACGGCGCGGCGCGCGACAACTCCTTCTTCGGCTACAACTACGACGACATCAAGATCGACAAGGACTGGAGCCCGGAACAGGAGGACGTCCGCCATCTGGAGATGCGCGCCGGCCAGTTCTTCATCTTCACCGCGCGCTGCATCCACGGCTCCAACCCCAACACCAGCCGGCGGCAGCGCATGGGCTTCGCGATCAGAGTGGTGCCCACCCACGTGCGGGTCTACGGCGGCATGTCCGAGTTCGACGAGTTCGGTCACCACTTCGACCTTGACCGGCACGGCTGCGTGCTCGTCGCCGGGAGGGACGAATACCAGCTCAACCGGGTGGTGCGCGAGAACGCGTGGGGCGAGCCGTTCTCCACTCTCGAAAGGGTGTGACCATATGCGGACCCGATACGTGACCACCGTCGAGCTCGACGAGGACCGGCTGGCGAAGGACCTCGCGCAGAGCGCGTCGTTCCAGTACTCGGAGGCGTACAGCAACTACCTCATCGGCGGTCCGTGGAAGAGCGCGATGATGTGGGCCACCGGCGGGGACACCGGCACCGGCGTGCTCACCAACTACGCCTACGACCAGCGGTCCACGTTCACCGAGTACGGCGGCCAGCTCCCGTACGTCCAGGAGCTCATCACGAACGTGGCCGACCTGAGCCGGTTGCAGTTCGTCCGGCTGGCCGTGTTCTCCGACAGTGTGATCATCCCGCACCGCGACTTCCTGGAGCTGTCCGGCGTGCCCGAGGAGGCGCGCTCGGCGCACCGCCTGCACATCCCGCTCGTCACGCACGACAACTGCTTCTTCAGCGAGGACAACGTCGTGTACCGGATGCGCGCGGGCGAGATCTGGTACTTCGACGCGTCCCGGATCCATTCGGTGGCGTCGCTGTCCAGCGCGCCGCGGATCCACCTCATCTTCGACTTCGCCGACCGGTCCGGTGCCGGGCCCCTGGTCAGGGGAGAGCCGGCGGCGGCAGGCGACGGTATCCCGGCCGGCCGCCGGGTGGACCGGCCGCCTCTGCCCGATGCCCTGCGCGCGGGCCTGCTGCGGCTCGCGGACGTGCTCACCATGGACAACTTCCGCGAGATCTTCAGCATCGTCATCAAGACGCACTTCCGGTGGGACGGCGGCGAGGACTTCGCCTGGGACACCATGACCGAGCTCGCCCGGTCCTGCGAGGACCCGACCGTCCTACCGCACACCATGGAGCTTCTGCGCTACTACACCCTGGATCGATCCGGTAGTAAGGAGTGACGAGCATGACCACAACGCTGTCGTTCGGCGACCGTCTGGCCGGGAGCCCGGTGCACCGGAAGTTCCAGGACCACCCGTTCTTCGCCGCCGTCGACACCGCGGACCTGACCAAGGAGCAGGCCGCCATCCTCATCGAGCAGTGGTGGCACCCTCTGCACTACTTCCCGACCTTCCTGGCCCGCTGCGTGGCGGTCCTGCCGGACATCGCCTCCAAGAGCGCGATAACCCGGATCCTCAACCAGGAGGCGGGCGGCGGCGTGGTGTCCCAGGCCCACGAGGTCATCTACGTCGACTCGATGGACAAGTGCGGGTTCGACCGCGACCGCGTCACCGGAACCGAGCCGTACGCGGAGACCGCGGCCCTCGTCGAGGGCTACCGGAACGCGACGGACGGGCGGGAGAGCGCGCTCGGGTTCATCTTCGCCACCGAGACGACCGACCTGCTCATGGTGTCCAGCATCGGCAAGGCGATCGAGCGGACCACCGGCATCACCGACAACGAGTGGGTCAAGATCCACGTCGAGCAGGAGCCGGACCACGTCGAGGAGGCCAACCACGCGCTGCTCGCGAACTTCAGCGCCGAGCAGGAGGACGCCGTCCTGCGGGCCGCCAACGAGATGTGGGCCCTGTGGACGGCGTTCTTCGACCGGCTGGTCGTGGAGGCCGGCGTCGAGCGGCCCGCCCCGGCGAGGTGAGCCGTGGAAGACGTGCGGAGCACCTATCTGCGCTTCCCCTCCTGGACGCAGCACTTCTGGACGTGGCAGACCGGTAAGGCCCTGCCCGGCCAGAAGCCGATCATCCGGCACACCTGGGCGTCCTACCTGGCCCTGACGCTGCTGTTGTTCTTCGCCGGCCTGACCGCCTCGACGCTCGCCGTCACGCTCATGTTCCCGCTGTGGTACGTGGCGCTGCCGGTGGGCTGGCTGCTCACGGTCAACGGGGAACGGCTGATGGTCCTGGTCATCGCGCACCAGGCGCTGCACCGGCGCTTCTCGGGCGACTCGCGCTGGGACACGTTCTGGGGCGAGGTCGTGACCGTGCTCTCCGTCTTCCACACCTTCCGCGATTTCAAAGAGGAGCACTTCGACAACCACCACAGGCGGGAGGTCTTCGCGACGAAGGCCGACCCGCCGGTGCAGTTCCTGATCGACCTCGGGTTCCGGCCCGGGCTCACCCGGACGGCGCTGTGGCGGCGCGCGTGGGCCGTGTTCTTCTCACCGCTGTTCTACTGGAACGGATTTCTCGGCCGGTTCAGGAGCAACCTCAAAGGGCGCGTCCGGCGGATCGCCGCGTTCGCGGTGTGGGTGGGCTGGTGGCTCTCCCTGCCGTTCTGGCTGCCGAACGGCGCGCTCGTCCTGGTGCTCGCGTTCGTGGCGCCGGTCGTGCTGTTCGCGCAGCTGAGCGCGTTGCTGGACCGGCTGGGAGAGCATGAGTGGCTGGGGCCGCGCGACCCCGCCTTCGGTCACCGCTTCTACACCGTGGCCAACACCTCGGCCAGGTACTGCGGGACCCCGGTCCCGCCCGCCGGTCTGCCTCTCGGCGCGCGGCTGGCGGCATGGTCCCGCTGGGCCGCGCTCACCGTGGGCTACCACCTGCCCTCGCGGCTCCTCGTCGTGGTCGGGGACCTGCCCAACCACGACTACCACCACCGGTACCCGTCCACACCGGACTGGACCACGGCCGCCTACGCGCGCCAGCGGGACATCGACACCGGACCGGAGGGCCCGCCCTACCGGGAGGTCTGGGGCATGGGTGCGGCGATCGACCAGATGTTCCGGACGCTGGCGAGCCAGGGGGAGAGCCGAGCGGATGCGTTTTCACGTCGTTGACACCTTCACCGACGAACGGTTCGCCGGCAACCCGGCCGCCGTCGTCGAGGCTCCGCGGTTTCCGCCGGCCGGCGAGATGCAGCGCACCGCGCACCTGATCGGCCTACCCACGACGGCGTTCGTGGTGCCGGACGCACCCGCGCGGTACCGGGTGCGCTGGTTCACCCCGTACAAGGAGATCAACCTGTGCGGGCACGCGACGATCGCCGGCGCGCGTCACCTGTTCCAGGCACCGGAGAACGCCGGCCGGACCAGGCTCACCTTCGTCTCGGACAACGGCGTCCTGCACGCCGAGCGGGCAGGCGAACTGATCGCCATCGACCTGCCCAAGGCCGAGCTCACCGTCGGCGAGCCGCCGCCCGGCCTGCTGGAGGCGCTCGGCACGGACGCGGTGGTGTGCGCGGTGTCCAGCGACGACGTCCTCGTGGAGGTCGAGTCGGCCGCGGCGGTCGCGGCCGTCCGCCCCGATTTCGTGGCGCTGGCCGAGCAGCCGTTCCGCGGCCACATCGTCACCGCGCGCGCGACCTCGGGTGCCGACTTCGTCTCCCGGACGTTCTTCCCCTCGCTCGGCGTGAACGAGGATCAGGTGTGCGTCACCGCGCACTGCAAGCTCACGCCCTACTGGTCGCGGCGGCTGGGCCGGCGCCGGCTCAAGGCGTTGCAGCTCTCCGAACGCGGCGGCCGGTTGGAGGTGGAGGACATGGAGGGCCGGGTCCGGGTGCTCGGCACGGCGGTACCGCGGGACGAGGGTGGCGCGACCCTGCTCGACGACGGCGCCGGCACGTGCGAGGGAGCGCTGCGGTGAGCCCGCAGACCGTCCTGCTGCTGCTCCTCGGCCTGGCGGTCGTCGTCGGATCGGCGCGGCTGCTCGGCATGCTGGCCCGGCGGCTCGGCCAGCCCGCCGTGATCGGCGAGATCGTGGGCGGCATCCTGCTCGGGCCGACGCTGTTCGGCGGCGCGATATCCGGGACGCTCTTTCCCGCCGAGGTGCGGCCGTCGCTGACCTTGCTCGCCGACCTCGGCGTCTGCCTGTTCATGTTCCTCATCGGCCTGCACCTGGACCACACGTTGCTGCGCGGTCAGAGCCGGACGGCCTCCGTCGTGTCGTTCGGCGCGATCCTGCTGCCGTTCGGTCTCGGCGTCCTGCTGGCGTTCCATCTGGCCGGCGGCCATGAGACCGGCGACCGGGCGGCTTTCGTGCTGTTCATGGGTGCCGCGATGGCGATCACCGCGTTCCCCGTCCTGGCACGGATCCTGACCGACAACGGCCTGCTCGACACGCCGATCGGCGGGCTGGCGCTGGCCTGCGCCGCGGTGGGCGACGTGCTCGCGTGGGCACTGCTCGCCGTCGTGGCGGCCCTGGCCGGCGGCGGCGGTCATCCATGGCGCGTCCTGCTCGTGGTGCCGTTCGCCGTGCTGCTGCTGGGGGTGGTACGACCACTGCTGGCCCGGCGGGCCGCCCGCCGGGCGGTGTCCGGCCCGCCGGCCTGGGGTGTGCTGGTCGCCGTGGCGGGCGGGCTGCTGCTGTCGGCGCAGGCGACGAACTGGATGGGCCTGCATGCCATCTTCGGCGCGTTCCTCTTCGGCGCCGCCATGCCGCGTGCGGGCGCCGCGGCGCTGCGCGCGCGGGTCCTGCCGTGGATCGAGCGCGTCTGCACCGTCCTGCTGCTGCCGGTCTTCTTCATGGCCGCCGGTCTCAAGGTCGATCTGTCCCGGCTGGACATGGTCGCGTTCGGCGAGCTGGCGCTGATCCTGCTCGTGGCGATCGGCGGCAAGTTCGGGGGAGCGTACCTCGGCGGACGGGTCACCGGCGTGCGTCCCCGCCACTCGGCGGTCCTCGGCATCCTGATGAACACCCGTGGTCTCACCGAGCTGATCGTGCTCACCGTGGGGCTGGAGCTGGGTGTGCTGAAGCCGGATCTGTACTCCCTGATGATCGTGATGGCCCTGGTCACGACCGCCATGACCGGCGTCCTGCTGCGAATCGTGTACCCCGAACACAGGGTCGTCGAGGACAGGGTGCCGCGGACCCGCACGTCCCCCGAGGAGGCGGTGCCATGAGGGGATCACCGGTGAAGAACGCCTGGTTGCAGCGCGAGCCGTCGCCGGAGGCGGCCGCGCGGGTGTTCTGCGTGCCTCATGCCGGCTGCGGCACCGGCGTGTTCCGCAACTGGCCGCGGCAGCAGGGGCTCGTCGAGTTCCTGCCGGTGGAACTGCCCGGACGGCTGAGCCGCTTCGGTGAGACGATGCCGGCGACCTTCGCGGAACTGGCGCAGGACATGATCGCCGGCCTCGCACGCCACATGGACGTGCCGTTCGCCTTCTTCGGCCACTGCTGGTCGGCGCTCGTCGCCTACGAGGTGACGGCCCGGCTTCAGCGCGCCGGCGGGCCGGCGGCGGCACGGTTGTTCGTCTCCTCCCAGCTCGCCCCGCAGGACGGGCCGGTGGGGCGGATGCTCGGCATGGACGAGGCGGAGCTCGCCGCCGAGCTGGAGGCGATGATCCGCGACCAGGGCAGCACGCCGCACCCCGAGCTGGTGGCCGTCTACCTCAAGGTGCTGCGCGCCGACGTCGAGATGAGCCGGCGGTACGTCGTCCCCGACCCGCTCCGGCTCACCTGCCCGATCACCGCCGTCGGCTGGAGCGAGGACAGCGAGGTCCGGCCCGGCCAGATGACCGGCTGGCCGGCCTGCGGCGACACGTCCTTCGAGATCTTCGCCGGCCGCCACAACAGGTTCGTCGACGCGCCGCCGGAACTGCTGACGGCCCTGTGCGCCGGCATGGCCGCCGGGGACCGTCCCGGCTTCCGGTGACATCACGATGAGCACGACGCGCCATAGCGTTGCGGTGTGGACATTGCGATCGCCCAGCTAGAGCAGTGGATGCGCGACTACTACCACAACGTCGACCACGACATCGGCAGCAGCGGCGTACGTGACCTGACCATCGCGGAGCTGCGCGCACTGTGCGGATTCGAGCTGTCGGAGCTCGACACGATGACCTGCCGCGACAGCGAGAGCTACGGCGGCAGGGGCCTGCGGGCCGCGCTGGCCGACCGCTGGACCGGTGGCGACGTCGACCGGCTGATGGTCACCCACGGCTCCAGCGAGGCGATCTACCTCGTCATGAACCTGGCGCTCGAACCGGGCGACGAGGTGATCGTGGTGGATCCCGCCTACCAGCAGCTCCACGGCATCGCCGCGGCGCGCGGCTGCCGGGTCACCCGGTGGCCGCTGAACCCGCGCGCCGGGTTCGCCGCCGATCTGGCACTGCTGCGCGAGCTCGCGAGGTCCGGCCCCCGGATGATCGTCGTGAACTTCCCGCACAATCCCACCGGCGCCTCCATCACGGCCGAGGAGCAGAAGGAACTGGTCGCCATCGCCGCGGAGGCCGAGGCCCTGCTGGTGTGGGACCACGCGTTCGGCGAGCTCACCTACACCGCCGCCCCCCTGGCGCCGCCGACCTCCTGGTACGACGGGTGCATAGCCTTCGGGACGTTGTCCAAGAGCTACGGCCTGCCCGGCCTGCGGGTCGGCTGGTGCGTCGCGCCACCCGGCCTGCTGGCCCGGATGGCGCTGCTGCGCGACTACATCGCGCTGTACGTCTCGCCCGTCCTCGAATTCTTCGCCGAACAGGCGGTGCGGCACGCCGACCGGATCGTCGCGGCGCAACGAGAGCACGCCGCCGGGAACCTGCGGCTGCTCCGCGACTGGGCGGACGGCCTGCCGGAGCTGGTGCGGTTCGCCCCGCCGGGCGGCGGCGTGACCGCCTTCGTCGAGTTCCCCGGCCAGCCGGACGTGGTCCGGTCCTGCCGCCGCCTCGCCGAGCGGCACCGGGTCCTGCTCGTCCCCGGCGCCTGCTTCGGCGACGCGTACCGCGACTACGCGCGGCTCGGTTTCGGCGGCACGACCGCCGAGCTGACGGCCGGGCTCTCTCTTCTGGAACGGGTACTGCGCGAGGACGCGAGGGGTGACCAATGACTGACCTGCAGAGTCGCATCGCGGCGCTGTCGCCTGAGCAGCGGACGATCCTGGAGCGGCGGCTCGCCGAGCTGACGGCCGCGCGCGGGTCCGCGCCGGACGAGCGGATCGCGCCTCGCGACCCCGCGCGGCCGATCCCGCTGGCGTTCCAGCAGGAGCGGGAGTGGGCCATCACGCAGTTCCGGCCTGCCAACAACATCCCGGGCGCCTTCCGGGTCGAGGGGCACCTCGACCTGACGGTGCTCGGCCGCGTGCTGACCGAGGTCGTGGATCGGCACGAGATCCTGCGCTCCACCGTGGAGCTACAGGATGACGGGACCCGAGTGCTGATGGTGCACCCGCGCACCCCGGTGCCGACTCCGTTGGTCGACCTGTCGGACCATACGCCCGAGCTGCAGCGCGCGGAGGTGCTCCGGCGCTGGAAGGCCGAGGTGATGCTACCGTTCGGCCGTGACCAGTCCCTGCGGCTGCGCACCACGATCCTGCGCATGGCCGAGGACGACCACGTCGTGCTGATCACCACCGACCACACCGCCGCGGACCTGGTGTCGATGGCGATCCTGGTGCGGGAGTTCGCGGCACTGTACGTCACGCATCTCAACGGCGGTCCCGGCCTCCCCCCGCTGGAGATCCAGTACGCCGACTTCGCCGCCTGGCAGCGCGAGTTCGGTGAGAAACGGATGGCCGACGAGGTCGACCACTGGCGGCGGACGCTCGAAGGCACCTCCGGCGTGCTGACCCTCCCCAGCGACCGGCCGTTCCCGCCCCGGCCGACGTTCGCCGGCGCGGCGCACGTCGTCGACCTCTCCGCCGAGTTCACCGCCGAGCTGCGCCGGTTCATCGAGAACGAGAAGGCGTCCCCCGTCGTCGTCCTGCTCGCCGCCCTCTCGGTGTTGCTGTATCGCTATCTCGGCCGGGAGGACCTGGTCATCGGCGAGATCGTGTCCGGACGCGGCCGGGTGGAGGTGGAGCAGCTCATCGGCTGCTTCGTCACCGCGCTCCCGCTGCGCATGCGGCTGTCCGACGGGCAGACCCTGCGTGAGGTCGTGGAACAGGCCCAGCGCACCGTGCACACCGCGTACGACCATCAGGACCTGCCCATCGAGCGCCTGATCGACGAGCTGAACCTCGGGCGGGAGGCCTCACAGACCTCCATGACCCACATGTGGCTCGACGTCCGCACGCCGGAGAGCACCCTGGAGGTGCCCGGCCTGCGGATCAGCCGGGAGCCCATCGAGGTCAACATGTCCGCGGCCCCGCTCACCCTGGACGCCAACCCCAACGGCGAGCGGATGCAGCTCCAGTGGGTCCACATGACCGACATGTTCGACATGGAGACGATCGTCCTCCTCGCCGAGCAGTTCAACACGGTCCTGCGCCAGTTCGTCACCGCTCCCGGCACCACGGTGGGGGAGGTGGAGCTGGCCATGACCACGGCGACGGAGGCACCGGACACCGAGGCCGGCGCCGCCGACCCCGGCTTCGTCGAACTGTTCCAGCGCCGGGTCACGCTCGCGCCGCACGCACCCGCCGTGATCTGCGACGGCACCCCGACCAGCTACGCCGAACTCAACCGGGAGGCGAACCTGCTGGCCCGCCGCCTGCGCGGCCTCGGGGTCGGCCGGGACACGCCGGTGGGCATCCTGGTGGACCGCTCGGTAAGGCTGCCCGTCGCCATCCTCGGTGTGCTCAAGGCCGGTGGCGTCTACGTCCCCCTGGACCCCGCCTATCCGCCCGAACGGATCTCCATGATGCTCGCCGACTCGGGGGCGCGGGTGCTGGTCACGCAGAAGCGGCTCGCCGACGTCCTGGCCGAGGCCGGCGTCCAGGTCCCGGACCAGGCCGTGCTCCTCGACGCCTCGTTCCCGCCTCCGGACGCCGGTGAGGACGGCGATCTGCCGGACGTACCCGATCCGGCGTCGCTGGCGTACGTGGTCTACACATCCGGCTCGACCGGCCGGCCCAAGGGCGCGATGATCGAGCACCGCTCCCTGTCCGTGTACGCCCGCGACGTCGTCGACCGGCTCGGGCTCGGCGCCGGCGACCGCTTCCTCCAGTTCTCCTCACCGGGTTTCGACGTGCTGGTCGAGGAGCTGTTCCCGACCTGGCTGGCCGGCGGCGCGGTGGTCATCCCCTCGCGGCACATCATCAGCGGCGAGGTCGACCTCGTCGACCTGATCGAGCGGGAGCGGCTCACCGTGATGGAGCTGCCCGCCGCGTACTGGCACGAATGGGTACGTGAGCTCGACCGGCTGGGGCGGGAACTGCCGAGCTGCCTGCGGCTCGTGATCATCGGCGCGGAGCGCGCGCTGCCGGACCGGCTGCTGATGTGGCGGCGGCTCAACGTGCCGCTGATGAACTGCTACGGCCTGACCGAGACCACCGTCACCTCGACCTTCTTCCGCCTCGACCCGGCCGATCCGGTGTGGGACTGGCCGAACATGCCGATCGGCACCGCGCTGCCCTCGGCCGACCTGCGCGTCCTCGACGACCGGCTCCGTCCGGTGCCGGTGGGCGGCACCGGCGAGATGTACATCGGTGGCAGCAGCCTGGCCCGCGGCTACCTCGCGCGTCCGGGCCTGACGGCACAACGTTTCGTCGCCGACCCGGATCCCCGGCGGCCCGGACGGCGGCTCTACCGGACCGGCGACCTGGTCCGCCGGCGTCCCGACGGCAACCTCGAGTTCCTCGGCAGGGTCGACACCCAGATCAAGATCCGTGGGTTCCGCGTCGAACCCATGGAGATCGAGTCGATGCTCAGCCGGCACCCGCAGATCGCCGAGTCGGTCGTCGTGGTGTACGAACCGTCGCCCGGTGACCGGCGGCTGGCGGCGTACCTCGTCCCCGGTCCCGGAGCCAGGGCCGGCATCCCCGAGCTACGCCGGTTCCTCGAACGCGAGTTGCCCGCCTACATGGTGCCCTCCGCGTTCGTCGAGCTCGAAGCGCTTCCGCTCAACGCCAACGGCAAGATCGACCGAGACCGGCTCCCGGCGCCGGACGGGCTGCTGCCCGACTCCGGGGAGGAGTACGTCGAGCCGCAGACGCCTGTGCAGCACAAGCTGGCCGACGTGATGGCCGGCGTGGTCGGGCTCGGCCGGGTCGGCATCCACGACAACTTCTTCGAGATCGGCGGCGACTCGATCCTCGCCATCCAGGTCGTCGCCAGGGCCCAGGAGGCGGGCCTGCGGCTCTCGCCGTACGACCTGTTCACCAACCCGACGGTGGCGTCGCTCGCGGAGGTGGCCGCCGCCGGGCCCACCGTCGACGCCGAGCAGGGCGACGTGACCGGCCCCGTGCCGCTCGCCCCGGCGCAGCGGTGGTTCTGCGCCTCCGGTGCCGAGGAGCCGCACCACTGGAACGCTTCCGTTCTCCTGGAGCTGCGCCAGCCGGCGGACGCGCGACTGGTCGGCGAGGCCGTGGAGCACCTGCTCGGCCACCACGACGGCCTGCGCATGCGGCTGCTGCTGGCCGGCGAACGCACCCGGGTGCGGATAGCGCCGCGCGGCGACGTGACGCCCCTGCGGGCGTACGACCTGTCCGGCCTGGACGAGGACGCGCAGGACCGGCGGATGGCCGAGCTCGCGGACGAGGTGCAACGTGGTCTCGACCTGGCGGTCGGTCCTCTGGTCCGCGCCGGCCTGTTCCTGCTCGGCGGGCGGCGACCGGACAGGCTCGCCCTCGTCGCGCACCGGCTCGTGGTGGACCCGGCCTCGATGCGTGTACTCCTCGACGACCTCGGGACCGCGCTGACCCAGCTGGCCTCCGGACGGGAGGTGAAGCTTCCGGCCAAGACCACGTCATGGCAGTCGTGGGTCCGCCGGCTCACCGCCTACGGCGCGACGGAGCCGGTGCGGTCACAGCGCGGCTACTGGTCGGAGCTGGTCACGGCGCCTGCCGGCGAGCTGCCCTTCGACATCCCGGCGGAGCCGGCGGCCGGCACCGTGGCGGCCGCGCGGACGGTGGAGGTGTCGCTGAGTGCCGCCGAGACCGCCGAGCTGACGCGCACCGCCTCCGACGTGCTCAGCTGCCGGACCGAGGAGCTGTTGCTGACCGCGCTCGGGCGGACCCTGACCGGCTGGACCGGTGCCGGCCGGCACCTGGTGGACCTTGAGCGGCACGGCCGGGAACCGCTCGCCGAGGACGTGGACCTGTCCAGGACGGTCGGCCGATTCAGCGTCGTACATCCGGTCGCCCTGACGTGCGAACCCGATGCCTCCCTGGAGACGACCCTGAAGACGGTGAAGGAGGGGCTGCGAAGCGTTCCTTCGGGTGGAATCGGCTGGCTACTGCTGCGCCAGGGCCGCGAGCCGATGCCGGAGACCGCTGCCGGCCTCGGCTTCAGCTATCTGGGTGAGACGGATCCGCCCGCGTCGGCCGCCTTCACGGTGCTGCCCGAACAGGCCGGGGCCGACGAGAGCCCGCGTGCGCGGCGGCCGTACCCGATCGAGGTGCGGGCGTCGGTCGCCGGTGGTGCGCTGGTCGTCCAGTGGCGATACAGCGAGAGCCTGCACCACCGGCACACCATGGAGCGCCTGGCCGAATCGCACCTCGGCGAGCTGCGGGCGCTGGTCGGTCTCGGCCGGCACGTCACCTCCGCGTACACACCCTCCGACTTCCCGCTCGCGAGGGTGAACCAGGAACAGCTCAACGACCTGTTGAACCAGCTGTAGGAGGACCGGTGGAATTCAGCCTCTTCTTCTTCGCCGACAGCGGCGCCGGCGGCGCCGACGGGTACCGCCTCCTGCTGGAGAGCGCTCGGTTCGCGGACGTGAACGGCCTGTCGGCGGTGTGGACGCCTGAACGGCACTTCCACCCGTTCGGTGGCCTGTACCCGAACCCCGCCGTGACCGGTGCCGCGGTCGCCGCGGTGACCGAGCGGGTGGGCATCAGGGCGGGCAGCGTGGTCGCGCCGTTGCACCACCCGGTCCGCATCGCCGAGGAATGGTCGGTCGTCGACAACCTGTCGATGGGCCGGGTCGGGATCTCGTTCGCCTCCGGCTGGCACTCGGTGGATTTCGTGCTCCGGCCGGAGAACTACCAGGACCGCAAGAGCGCCATGGTCGAGACGGTCGACGTGGTCCGGCGGCTGTGGCGCGGCAACGAGGTCGAGTTCCCCGACGGCACAGGCGAGAAGCGGAGTGTACGCGTCTTCCCCGCCCCGGTGCGGCCCGAGCTTCCCGTGTGGATCACCAGCGCGGGCTCTCCCGAGACCTTCCGCGCCGCCGGCAGGATGAACGCGGGCCTGCTGACTCACATGCTGGGCCAGGACCGGGAGGCACTGGCACGGAACATCGCCGCCTACCGGCAGGAGCTGACCGAGACACACGGCGAAAACGCCCGCGGCCACGTCGCCCTCATGCTCCACACCATGATCGGTAGCGACCGCGACCGGGTACGCGAACTGGTACGCAAACCCTTCGGCGACTACCTCCGCAGCTCAGCCGACCTGATCCTCAAGGCCGCCTCCACCCTGCTCCCCCCCGGCGTCGACCTGGACCGCCTCCCGGACCGGGACAAGCAGTACCTCATCAATCACGCCGTCGACCGCTACTTCACCACCAGCGGCTTGTTCGGCACCGTATCCGACGGCCTGGAGACCGTGAACCGCCTACGAGAGATCGGCGTAGACGAAATCGCCTGCCTGATCGACTACGGCGTACCCCACGACGAGGTCCTCCGCTCACTGCCGTACATCGCCGAACTCCACAACCACACAAGGCGGTGACAACCGGTGGCCACCGCCATGCCCGTCAAGATCACATCCACCCCGACCGCTGGGCTCGCGTTGTGCTCGAACGTTCCGGAATGATCCGGCATCACTCGGCACAAAAATCACCCTTTGTACGGACAAATCAGTTGAATTGACATGTCGAATCGTGGCCCGGTATCAGAGGGAGGTGCTGCCCGCCGACTCTTAATCAGCGGGTCCAGGGTTTGGTGTGCCCCGGGTTCGGTGGAGTCGCGTTTCTGGATTGTCATGCCACGGTGGACGCGGTCTCGAACTGTATCGAGGTGAGCATGCCCAGGCTGCTGTGTCGTCGTTGCCGATTGTGCCAGATCTCCAGGTATTCGAAGATCGCGTTGGCGAGTTCGATCCGGGTGTTCCAGCGCCGGCGATCGAGGAGTTCGACCTGCATACGGGACCAGAACGACTCCATCATGGCGTTATCGAAGCAGTCCCCGACGCTGCCCATCGACGGCAGCAGGCCGGAGCCCTTGGCGCGCTGAGTGAATGCCCAAGAGCCGAATTGCTTGGGCTCAACCGGTCGTCGCAACACTGCTGCTCATCAGCGAGTTTAGATGCTCGCTGAAGGCTTCGGCCGGTGTCTTCCACCCGAGGGTCTTTCGAGGCCTGGTATTAAGCGTGAACGCCACGGCTGCCAGCTCTTCGGCACTCCATCGCGACAGGTCGGTGCCTTTGGGGAAGTACTGGCGCAGCAGTCCGTTCGTGTTCTCGTTGGTGCCCCGCTGCCAGGGGCTGTGCGGGTCGGCGAAATAGACCCGCACGCCTGTGTCGATGCGCAGCTTCGCGTGCTGGGCCAGTTCTGTCCCCCGGTCCCAGGTCAGCGAGCGGAGTAGCTGCTCAGGCAACCCGATGACCTCTTTGGTGATCGCGTCCCGCACGGCTTCGGCGCCGCGGCCGGCCAGCGCTGGGCCGTTCTTCACGCGTTCCTGGGTGCCGTAGCCCTCCATCCGGGGCAGGTGCAACAGCAGGGTGAACCGGGTCGTGCGCTCCACCAGGGTGCCGATCGCCGAGCGGCCGGTGCCGATGATGAGATCACCTTCCCAGTGGCCCGGGACCGCGCGGTCGTCGGCCTCGGCGGGCCGCTCGCTGATCAGCACCTCAGGCGTCACGTGGCCGTTGTTCTTGTGCCGGGTGCGTGCGCGCGGGACCCGCAGGGCCCGCCCGGTGCGCAGGCAGGCGACCAGTTCCCGTTTGAGCGCTCCTCGTCCCTGGATGAACAGGGCCTGGTAGATGGCCTCGTGTGAGATCCGCATGGCGTCATCCTCGGGAAAGTCGACCTTCAGCCGATGGGCGATCTGTTCGGGGCTCCACGACCTCGCCCAGTGGCGGTCCTGCCGCCGGGGTTTGTTGCGCCCCTTCCAGGGTGCCGTCTGTGGTCCCGCGACCGGCGTGCCGTCCGGATGGCGGACCTGTCCGGCCAGCCGCTCCTGTACGTACTCGCGCAGTTGCTGGTTGGCCGCCAGTTTGGCGGTCTTCGGCCGGCGGGCCCGGCGCTTGGCGTGCCATTGCGCGACCGTCGCGCGGTATTCCACGTCATACGTCCGGGTCGAGGCGTTGCGCCGCAGTTCCCGCGAGATCGTCGACGGTGACCGTCCCAGGTGCCGGGCGATCTCGCGCACGCCGGCCTTCCGGGCACGGTGCAACGCGATCTCTTCCCGTTCGGCGAACGACAGATAGCAGCCCGACACGGTCGGGGCAAGGCCTGGATTCACCCCGCCAGCCTGGCGAAACCAGCGCGTCCCGACCGCTGGTGACACGCCGATCCCCGCTGCGGCGTCCTCCGAAGTCAGTCCTCGAGCGATCGCTTGCCAGAACCGGACGCGGTCCTGTCGCCAGGCGACCGTCGGGCGCCCCGGTGACGGGATTTGACCGCGATACAACCGGACAGCCCGCTGCTTCTTGCCCAGGCCCATTCGCCAACACCTCCAGGGACGGAGTGTTGCGACGACCAGTTGAATCCGCCTTGCACTCCGTGGTCGGAGTGGATGATGGTGCCCGCCGGTGGAGTGCGGTTGTCGATGGCCATGCCTAAAGCATTGGTGACCAGGGTGGCGGTCTGGGCCGAGTCGATCGACCAGCCCACCACGCGGCGGGAGTAGGCGTCCAGCACCACGCAGCAGTACACCTTGCCCTCGCGGGTCGGGTGTTCGGTGATATCGGTGATCCACAGCTGGTTGGGGCGGCCTTGTGTGAACGCCCGGTCGACCAGGTCGGTGGCGATCTGGCCGGGCTTGGCGCGCCGCCACTTGGGCCGGCCACTGAGGCCTTCGAGCCCCGCGCGCCGCATGAGCAGCTCGACCGCGCCGTGACTGACCGGGATCTGGCGCCCCAGGCGCAGTTCAGCATGCACCCGCCGGGCTCCGTAGGTGCCGCGCGAGCGTTGGTGGACCTGTTGGATCAGGCCGGTCAGCCACAGGTGCCGAATGGCCCGCGGCGAGAGCGGTCGATCCCGCCAGGCGTAGTAGCCCGATACCGACACCGCCAGGACGCGGCAGGCGACCTCGACGGGGATGCCTTCGCGGGCCATCACCGCGATGGCCTCGAACCGCCTTTTGGGGGCGCCGCCTCCCGGACCAGCTCGATCGCCCGGCGGGTGGCCTGCAGCTCAGTCTCCAGTTCGGTGATACGGCGTTTGGCTGTGGCTAAGACAGTGACTCATTTGGTTAGTCGGCGGTAGCAGATGGGGGCTGCGGCGATGGCGACGAAGGTGCGAAGTGGTCGGCTCGCCGTTCATAGCGGCGA